>JBILCT010000209.1:0-3378 GCA_044353025.1 Ferruginibacter sp.
GGTTTTCTACATCAACCGGTCTAAAGAAAAGAAAAACGGGGAATGCCCCGTGATGCTTCGCATCAACATTAACGGGGATAAAGTATCCCTCAGATTGAAACGCTTCATCGATCCCGATCGCTGGGACGCTGCCCGGTATCAAATGAAGGGCAGAACAGAAGAAGCCAGGATTTTCAATGATTACATTGATGCCGTAAAAGTCCGTGCTCACAAGAAGTACAATGAGCTCCTTTCCGTCAAAGAGGAAGTGCTGGCATCTGATCTTCGGGATGCTATCCTGGGAACCAACACAGCCAAAACCAGGTTGCTCATCGAGAGCTGGGAAGAACATGTGGAGAGCTTGAAAAAGCTCATTGGCAAGGAAACGACCTATGCCACCTACCAGAAGTACAATACCGCAAAAAACCACATGCGGAATTTCCTTTTGAAGTATTACAGGACGGACGATGTTTCGCTGAAGGCGATTGATCACTACATGATCACACAGTATTCCATGTATCTGAAAACGGAAATGGGATGCAACTACAACACCGCAACCAAGTTTTTACAGAACTTAAAACGGATTACCTGCCTGGCGATTCGTCATGGCTGGTTGCTAAAGGATCCCTTTGCCGGCATTAGCCTTAGCATGAAAGAGGTGGATAGGCCTTACCTCACCGAAGCTGAGTTGAAAAGCCTCATGGAATTCAACTCGCCCTTTGAAAGACTTAACAGAGTGCGTGATTTCTTTGTCTTTTCCTGTTTTACAGGGCTTGCCTACATTGATGTTAAGAAGCTCAAGCGAAGCGAAATTGAACACAATGAAGGTGGCTATTGGATTCGCACACGCAGGCAAAAGACAGGAGGCCGTGCGAATATCCCTTTGCTGAATATCCCCATGGAGATCATCCGCAAGTATTGTCTCCTGGAAGCGCTGGAACCGGAGGACACAGTAATACCTATGCTGAGCAATCAGAAAATAAATGCCTACCTGAAAGAGCTTGCTGACCTTTGTGGAATTGCAAAGTCATTGTCCTTCCATGTGGCACGACATACCTTCGCTACCACAGTAACGATGATGAATGGTGTGCCCATTGAGACCGTGAGTAAAATGCTCGGCCACAAGAACATTAACAGCACACAGCACTATGCCCGAATTGTTGATCAAAAGGTTGGCGAGGACATGGAGCTCCTCTCCCGAAAATTAGGAACACGATTAACACTAGCCAACTAAAACGAAGCCCCGGAAACACCGGGGCTTTTTTGTGAACACTTACGAACAAATACGGAATGGAAAAAGAATTTAGAATACGATCATATGGGTATTGCGAACTTGCATTACTCTACTTCCCAAATAGTAATAAAAGAAGCGCCAGTACCCAATTAGGTCGCTGGGTGCAGCAGAATGAAAAATTGAAAAGTCGGCTACTGGAATTGGGATACAAGCCACGACAAAAGATATTAACCCCAAGCCAGGTTAAATTGATTGTAGATCTGTTTGGTGAGCCTTAATGGTTGGTGTAATCAAATATCTTCAAGATAAGCTGGTACACATCCTTAAAAACTGGTAAATCGTAATATAATGCCATGTTTTTTCAAAAATCGCCCGCTTCGCGGTATATCTTAAATGGTTAAATAGTTAAAAAGCCCGAACTGCACGTACATAGCCGGTGTAGAACTTATTGGCGCTGTTGACGGCACTCCCATTGTTGAAGTGGAAGAGCCACGCGCTGCTGAAGCCGGACTCCGTACTACTCCAATAGTAGGCCGGTTGTAATTCTGTCGCACCAGAAATTTGTGTAAATGAACGGGCTACTGTTAAGGAATTATTCCAAAGTATATTAAGATCATAAATAGATGGTAAGTACCAGTCGCTTTGACCACCATTGGTTGAATTTAAACAAAGTAATGCAGCACTGTTAGAATGCCCTGTTTGCCCAATAATAGCGTTGCTATTGCTGAGCCCATCCCATTTACTTTGCGCAGAAGGCCCGATTATTGTTTGGTCAATATTGCTCCAAGCTTGGCTTGTGCTTAAATCTGTTATATCTACGATTAAGCCATGCTCAACGCCCAAGTTATCTTTCCATAAATCAAAAATGACCCCACCGCCAAATACCTCTCCAATATAATGGGTAAAGATGCCATTGCCTGTTGCACTGATTGTATTTCCGGTAATAGTGATATTAGATCCCGCATTCAATGTGTTTTGCTTGTTGTTCCAATAAGTGGTATCTGCACTTGTAATACTGCTGGCAACAGAAGCACCAAAAATAGGGTCATTTTCAGTAATACTACCTGCTATTGAGTCCGCTGTGTTGGCGTGCAAAGCATACGGTACACTTAATAATTGGCTAGTTCCTGTAATGGTATAGGATGTGCTACCTGTTGGGTCGGTTTCAGTCTGGATAAAATACGGTTCATTTGACCAGTCTATTAAAGAGAAATTTCCAGACACAATCGTTCCACCACCAATCTCAATACTTACTAAGCCATTGGCATTAGTTGTGGGTGATTGCGTTTCAACATAAACCGCCGGTCCGTTTGGTGATGTTTGTAAAATACTTATCCTCATTCCAACTAATTGGCTAACCACTAAAGCATTTGAGTTGTTGCGAATTACAGCTTGATAGCTCATTTTATTGGGTGCCTGAGCATAAAGATTTACAGTCATTAAAATTGCTGCAAAAATTGTCATTATTTTTTTCATGATTTTTTAGTTTTTGATGATTTTAAATGATTGAACTTTTTTGTTTTCTTGGCTTACAACGCTTAAAAAATAAGTAGCAGCCGGCAACCTATACATTGGTATTTGTGTTTGATGGGCTGTTATTGGGCCGTTGCTTAACTGTTTTCCTTGCATATCAAATAGTTGATACGACAACGCTTCATTGTTGTAATTGCTAATTTTCAAGGTTAAATTTTCTGTTGTCGGGTTGGGGAATGCAGTAAGTGAGATGTCTAAATCTGTATCCCCAATACCCATTGTAAAAAATTCGAAGGCTTGCTGAACTCCTTGTGCAACTGCTCCATTGCTTCCGGTGTTTGTAGTATAAACCACCTGGCCAATACTATAAGCAACAGTTCCTCCGCTACCTATGGCATCACCACCGGAGGCGTTGGCAGATACCTGAGCTTGCACTAAGCTACTCCAAAGCAAACCTGCCAATACCATAACAATAGGTTTTAATTTGTTTTTGGTCATTTTATTTGTTTTTAAGTTTTCGATTTAGCTCAAAATTAACCAAAAACACACAAACAACCACAATCGCCTACAAACACCCACAACCGTCAACAACCGTCAACTCCCTCTCAACCCTTTTCCCGAATCTTGTCCTGTCAATAGGCAAGATTTATGAATCAACCACACGATACAGGCATTTTTACCACTTTTTCAGG
>JBILCT010000210.1:0-3372 GCA_044353025.1 Ferruginibacter sp.
GATTGGATACCCATAGAACAATCTGCAGATTGATATTTTTGGAAGGCGCCGGCATAGCTTAATGAATCGGCTTCATTAACAGCTACGGTTATTCCGGATTCCGCCATCAGACTAAGATATTGATCTGGATTTCCTTCCTCGATATAAATGCCCTTGATAATTGCAACCGCTTCTTCAGATTCGGCTGATTGAGGATACTCTTTTAATAATCTGCGATAGAATTTTAAAGCATTGGCGTTGTCGTTATTGTTATAGTAAGCCAATCCTGTTTTGAGTAATGCTTTCGGTTTTAACCCGGATGCTTCTGAAGATTCCAGAATCCATGTCAAATATGGAATTGCCTCTGCATATTTCTCTTCAATGATACATGTTTGCGCCAACTCCATGTTGGCATCTAACACCAACGGACTATTCGGATATTTTTTGATCAATGATTTTAACTGACTGATTTTTTCATTGTTGTCTTTTACGCCAACAATCATCGCTCGTTGATACAATGCATAATCCACTTGAGCCAAGCTAAGGTCAATGACAGATTGATAAAGATTATCTGCTTTGTCAAGGTTTTTCAACATGAACTGACAATCCGCCTTACGCACCTGAATGTCTTGCTCCATGGCGGTTGCGTTTTTATTGAGTTGCGAAACTAAAGGATCCCAATATTCCAATGCCTTCTTGTAATTGGCCAGCTGAAAATAGCAATAGCCAATCGTATATTTCGCATTGTATGCTGTGGCTTCTCCCATGGGCTGAACCTTCTGTTCAATGAAACGATCCAACCAAAGGATTGCGGATTCGTAAACTTTTTTTCGATAAGCCAATTCACCTTTCCAATATTGAGCATAAGGCAAAACCGTTCCACCTTCCGGCAAGCCAACCAATTTAGTTAATAATTCATCTGCCTCTTCATTTCGTTGTTCATTCAACCATTGCATCGCCTGTCCATACAACAATCGTGCATAAACTTTTTTAGCAGTTGTGGTTTGTCTGTCCAAGGTTTCGTAAAGTTTGAGTCCTTCGCTAAAATCGTTGGTGTTTGCCAGTAAAGACATCAATAATTCCTTGGCTTCACTGGTATGTGCGAATGGCTGATCTTCGTTCAATGGATCTTTCCACTGAGCGTAATCTTCCAAATATTTTCTGGTTTCTGTCATTGCTGCATCCTGAAATCCTAATTGATAAGAAAGCTTTGCATAATTCAATCTTGAAATTCTTCGTTGTTCTGGATTGCTTTGATTAGAAGCGCAAAATTGAAAGGCTGATCTCGCATTCGGCTTATCATTGATTTGCAAATACAACTCACCAAGGATATACATACTGTTCTGTCCGAGGGAGTCTTTTTCATTACTAAGCTGCTTGAAACCATCCACTGCTTGAACAGGTTGGCCGGTTTTATAAAAACAGAAACTCAATTGATACATCACCTCTTTGGAAACCTTTTCATTCCGATCAGCATAAGCAGAGAACAATGGTAATGCTTTGGCGTATTGTCCCTTTTCAAAATAAAGTTGCGCATTCATCAATTCCAGATTCTTCCGATAATATGAACCTCCTTTCTCTGATAAAACGCTATCTACATAAATCAATGCCTGCTCCTTCTGATCCAGCGAGTAATAAATTTCAGCAACATAATAAGGAACTACAGGATTGTATGACGGATCACGTTCAACTCTTCTGAATGATTCCAATGCGGAAATGTAATTCTGTTGATCGTAAGCGATAAATCCATAGTAATAGTTGGCAGGCAGGTAGTGCTTGTGATCTGTTAGTTGATGAATTTCATCGAATAACGGAGCGGCTTTATCAAATTGCTTTTCATGAAAATATGCATAACCCATTTCAAATTTCCAATCTGCAATTTCTTCATTGTTTAAAGTCCTCAAATCAGACTTTTCAAAAGCAGATAGCGCCTCTTGAAATTGTTCTTGCTGAAAATAATAATGTCCCAGATGAAATGCGATTTTATGTGCATGAATGCTTTCCGGATATTTATTTAAAAAATCTGCCGCCTCAGATGCGTACAAAGATTCTTTGAGACGAAGTCCGCACAACAAATAATAATACTTCCCTTCCTGATATTCACTCAACTGATCGAATGAAAGATGGAAAGGATGTTTTTTATTCCAATCGATTGTTAAAGGATACGCCGCTGCAAATCTTTCTTCCAGCACCAACGACTTGATTTGAACAAGGTCTCCGGATGGATTATTACGAATAAACCCGGGCTGAGCCAAGGCCGGCTGAAAAATAATTGTAACCAACAAAATGCCAAAGCTCAGGCATTTCAATGAAGCTTTAAATTTTACACTCATGAGGACAAAGTTAAGTTTCCGAAACGAAGGATGTATCAATACCAAAAGCACATGAAACCTGATGATTCAAGATTTCGTTGGATTGGGATGTAAAAAAAGAAATTCATGGTTTGGTTGCTGTTAATGGTTTGATAAAAGAAATTGTGTAATTTGAATTCCAAACTCAAACAAACAAGCTGTTTACGATGCGTAAAATAATGTCCACCTATTACTCAGCCGGCGCATTCAATGGCGCGATGCTCCTTCATCGTTTGGTTTTCGGCATCCTGATGATGGCGAATGGATATGACAAACTAGTCCATTACAATTCGATGAAAAAGGACTTCATGAATTTCATGGGATTGGGATCGAGTATCTCTTTGTTATTGGTCATTTTCGCGGAGTTTTTCTGTGCGTTGTTCATCACACTTGGACTCTTTACCCGTTTAACGGTTATACCACTGATTATCTGCATGGCGGTAGCTTTAATAAAATCACATGATATGGACATATTAGGAAAGGGTTCCGATGCAACACTTTACCTGGGTGCTTATCTAGTATTATTGATTGTTGGTCCCGGAAAAATCAGTGTCGACGGATTGGCCGGCAAATAATCACTCAGAGAAAAAAGGCAGTAAAGCATTTCTCCATAATTCCGGCATCTGCGCTCTGCTCATATCTTTGGCATTTACAAAATACAAGGTAATTTGGCTAACACAGAGTTTATCGTTTCTTTCATTATAAATTTCGCCTTGAAAGCTAATGCGATGATCTTTCGGCATTTCAGTCAATATTGTTTTCACCGTCAGCAGATCATCATAACGAGCTGGCTGTAAAAATCGCATGTTCATTTCAACAATGGGTGTTATGATTCCGGAATGCTCAATGTCTTTATAAGTAAAACCCAGTTGTCGAAGCGAATCAGTTCTTCCAATTTCAAAAAACTCTGCATAACGTCCATGATAAACCACCCCCATTTGATCTGTGAGTGCATAATGAACGCGGATTTGGGTTTCGGATACGAACATGTTGTAGATTTTAACTCAGACTATTTTTTTGATCCATGAAACTGTGTTCAAGA
>JBILCT010000211.1:0-3368 GCA_044353025.1 Ferruginibacter sp.
AGAACTTTGATTTGGTTGATAAAAGTTGGGACCTTTAAATGGAGATTCCATGGGATTTTCTAATTCCAAATGCTCAACCCATCTTTGCCATTGCAACGGCTTATCAGCACCCAATTTCAAAATATCCCCTTTGTTTAGCAAAACAGAGCCTTCAATCCGATTTCCGTTCACATAAGTGCCGTTTGAACTTTTTAAATCTGTAATGAAAACAAATCCATGTTCGTCTATAAACACATCCAAATGATATCGAGACACCGAATGATGTGTCAAAACAACATCATTGTCTTGTGCTCTTCCTATTTTCAAACTGGTATGTTTCATTGCTTGGTTCTATATAGTAGGATTATAACAGCTGTTCAAGATCTGATTTAAAATCTTTGCAGTTCTGATATCGATAGTCGGGATCTTTTTGAGTTGCTTTTTGGATTATCTCATTTATCAATTCCAAATAGGGTTGATTAAAAATCTCCGCACTAAATACTTCAGGTACTTTCTCACTTCTCACTTTTTCAATCAATTCATTACGACTCAGGTTTTTTCCTGAGAAGGGGGGACGACCCACTACTAATTCATATAAGGTAACACCCATGGAGTAAATGTCTGTACGTTTATCAACCAAATGACCAGGGATAGTTTGCTCTGGACTGGCATAATAAGGAGTAAACATATTTTCAAGTACTTGCTTTTGATTGGTATCTATGGATATACCAAAATCAATCAACTTAATCTCTATTGGTTCTTTTTCCGTGAGCATTATATTGGAAGGCTTGATGTCATTGTGCACAAATCCATGATTATGTGCGAAATCAATTGCATTGAGTGCTTCACATACAAACATAGCAGCATTGGCAAATGGGAGTGGACCAGTAACTCCATTGATATATTCTTTCAAGTTCTTTCCGTCTATGTATTCCATTACCAAATATCCAGTATCGTGATTAGGCAATAATAAAAGGTTTTCAAGCTTTACAATATTGGGGTGATCGAGGTATAAATAACGATTTGCCTCGCTAATAAATAATTGCTTGATTTCTGGATTTTTAAACAATTGAGCATCCAATTCTTTTACAGCCACCAAAAATCCGGTGTGAGTGTCTACACCCAGATAAATTTTAGCTGTGCCTCCGGCATTCAACTCTTTTATTATTTCTATGTAAGAAATCCTTTGCATTAGTGATCAATGGCATTTAAAAAATATCCAATACCCTCCAGGTAGGGTTCTAAATCTTATGTTGTCTATGGTCAATGAAGCATCATTTAATAAAATAATTTCATCCTCGTCTGAAGGGTTGCTGCAATTCATTGTAGGAATTTTAGATACCCTATCTCTAAAATCCGCAATACGCTCACCTCCCATCAATACTTTTACTTCATAATTGCCATTATTATTATCTCTGAACGGATAGTACCCTGTTGGACAACCTCCATTAGACAAAGTCCCTTTGAGGTTTATGCAGCGGTCATCTTCATCTTTTATTCCGTCATCATCTATGTCGAAATCCATAATGACATTACTTTTTGAAGTATCTTTTATTTTGTCTGTTTTTGTAACTGAAATCGTATCAAGAACGCTCATTTCTTCAATACCATCAATTAAATGCATTCCGGTTAAAATGTTGTTTTCAATCTTCAACTCAACCTTTCTTGAATCTGATGTGATTATTGTTTCGCCGGTACTCAAATTCGAAACCATCACTTTTTGCTGAGTTAATTGTTGCAATTCGGAATACACTTTCGATTCAAGGTCAAATTTTGTATAAATGATCTCTCCATTGGCGGTGACGGATTGCATGGGGGTTTGATTGAATTTCCATACAAATGCACCTAAAATCATCAACAAAACTAAGAATAGCCCAATGAGCATTACACGTCTGTTAAATTGTTTCTTTTGATGCCCGGCCGTTGTCATCATAAGTCGGTCTTGGCTTTCAGATAATGATGTATTAACGGTTGGCGGATTGGTCTGATCATCGGCATCACCAAAATCACCATTAAGCCAATTTTTCCATTGAATTGGCTTGGCGCTACCCAACTTTAGTATGTCACCTTCTTTTAAAAGATAAGTTCCAACAACAGGATTACCGTTCACAAAAGTGCCGTTACTGGTTTGTAAATCAGTAATGAAAACATTGTTTTCGGGATCTATGAAAACCTCCAAGTGTGATCTGGATACAGAAGGATGATTGACCTGAATGTCATTCATTCGATTCTCCTTATCCTTCTCTCCCCTGCCTAGTCTTAACAATTTCGGTTTCATGTGATGAGACTTTCTTTATAAATTCCTTAATTACAAAAGAATTTGATTGTAGTACCCGAGGGAACTACATAAGACTCATCATCTTTCATTTTCTGATACACGTCGGGCTTTATTTTATTGTTGGATTTATTGATAATGATAATTTCCTCATAATCGCTGGTATTGGGGCAATTGTATGATGAATTTGACTTGACTCGCGTAAGAAATTGTTTGATGGTTTCTCCACCTTTAGCAATGGATGCTTCTACGCTTTTATCTGCATTTCGTTTTATTGTTGCTCCTTGTGTATTTACAGGGGTAGCTACTTTTATGGAGTTAGTACTTGTATCAGGACAGCCTCCTTGTTTTTTAACTCCTGCCACATCCGGGCATTTGTCTTTACCATCGGGAATACCGTCATTGTCTTTATCAGGATCAGTTGTTACCGTTGTTTTATTTTTTGTAGTTTTAGTATTGGTGGCATTGTCTGAGTTAGTAACAACTGTATTGTTTTCTGTTGGAGCTTCTGAACCTGGTTCGCTGTCTGTTGAGGATTTGACAACATTGTTGAGTTTATTTTCTTTAATAATCAGAATTGCATTTACATTGTCGGAGGTGGTAATCCGATCACTATCGCTCAACTCAAATACCGTAGGTTGAAATTGAATCGCATCTTGTAATTCCTGATACGTCATGCTCTCCACCTTATTTTTATTAAACACTATGTCTTTATAGGGATTTTTATCCCCAAAAATATTGTCTTTGAAAACCAATAATATGGTACAACTAATGATTACCAATAACACTGCACCACCGATAATGTAGGGCAGGAATTTGTTTTTCTTTTTGGGAGGTACAGACATGTTCTCATATGACTCTGAGTTAGAGGGAGCTCCTGTTGAAGAGTAAGATGGGGACTGGTCGGCACCACTCATTCTTTTCCAATTCTCCCAAAGGATTGGCTGACTATTACCCAATGTAAGTACATCGCCTCTACGGAGCATAGCATCTCCCTTAAGTTGCACTCCGTTTACAAAGGTGCCATTGGTCGAATTTAAATCGGTGATAAACACGTTGCCGTCGGCATCAACGAAAACCTCCAAATGAGCTCTTGATATCGAACTGTCATTGA
>JBILCT010000212.1:0-3366 GCA_044353025.1 Ferruginibacter sp.
GCATCGCCATCGCCAGTCACAATCCAAACACTCAATTCCGGTCTGGCGGCTTTCAGTCCACTTGCTACTGCTGTTGCTCTTCCATGGATGCTGTGCATGCCATAGGTGTTCATGTAATATGGAAAACGACTGCTGCAACCAATTCCAGAAACGATCACGATGTTTTCGCGGGGAATGCCCAGGGTAGGCATCACTTTTTGAACCTGCGCCAATATCGAATAATCGCCACAGCCCGGACACCAACGTACTTCCTGATCCGTAGCAAAATCTTTTGCAGTTAAAACAGCATCACTCATGGTTGAATTGATTTGTAGCTGCAAAGTTACTGATAAATGCAGCCTGAAGGGGATAAATCAAATGATTTGTATGGATAGCTTTTTACCTAGTCCGGTTTCAATAATCTTAAATAAGGTGGATAATTGAATATCGCTCTTGCCTGTTTCAATTCTGGAGATATAGCTTTTTTGAGTTCCAAGTTTAACGGCTAATTGTTCTTGCGTAAGTTTTGCTTCCTTGCGAGAATTTTTAAGCATCTCGGACACAATAAATAACTCCGCATTATTTTCAAACGCCATTCTTTTCTTTGTCCCCTTTTTACCATATTCTATTTCAATCAGCTCATTGAAATTTTTAGCATCCAATATTTTTTTGTCTTTTATTGATTTTTTCTTCATGGTATTTTAGAAATAATTGATGAGCTAATTCAATATCTTTTGACTTTGTTTTTGTAGACTTTTTGTTAATCACATTTAATAAGACAACAGAATTATTTTCATCGAACAAACAAAAGATTCTGTAAGCAGCTCCTCCATGATTTACCCTGATTTCATATAGCCCTTTCTTTCCCTCAATATGCTTTAAGAATTTGATCGGAACTATTTCAACGGTTTTTATTATTGATAATACATAGTTGATTTTATTTCTTAAATCAATATTAGCATCTACATAAAATTCAAGAAATTGTTTTTGATAAAAAATGATTTGTCTGATTTCGACCATACGAAGTTAACTAATTAGTTTACTTTTTTAAAAAATAATCTTCCAATAAAGAAAAGGTTAACTGATTAGCATTGGCTGGTCATTTAATCAGTTTTTAGATGTTTTTTCAACCTGTTTATTGTCTGCTTTTATTGCACATAATTGTCATTACTTTATTTTCGTTCTATCATACAAATTCAATTTCCCTTTGAGTACGACCGCTCCTTTTTTGACATCAATAAAAAAAAATCAGAAGCAACTGGCTTTGCTATTCGGATTACTCTTTTCAATAGGACTGTATCTGATGAATCCCTTCGAACTTTTTCCGCGACAGTCGTTGGTTTTATCCGTTGCGGTGTTGATGATTTCCTGGTGGGTACTTGAAGCCTTGCCCATGCCAGTGGTAGCGCTGATGCCTATCGTTTGCTTTCCGCTGCTGAACATCGCCCCTATCAAAACCGTTTGCAGTTCATATGCCGACCCTATTGTTTTTTTATTCATGGGCGGATTTTTATTGGCCATCGCCATCGAGAAATGGTCGCTGCACAAACGCATTGCCCTGCAAATCATTCAATTCACCGGTACAAATGGGAATCGCATTATCCTTGGATTCATGCTCGCTACCGGTTTTCTAAGTCTATGGCTCAGTAATACATCCACAACCATGATGATGTTTCCCATTGCTTTATCCGTTATTGAGGTGGTGGGCAAACATGAGCAGAACGAACGAAATCTGCGCAACTTCTCACTGGTCTTGATGTTGTCTATCGCGTACGCTTCCAACTTCGCGCTGGGAACCATCATCGGTACACCACCGAATGTTGCATATGCAGGTTATATCGCTGATACGTTTCAATATTCGATCGGATTTTCAACATGGATGATTGTGTTTACTCCACTAACCATCGTCTTACTTTTTCTATTGTATTGGGTTTTGGTGAAGGGACTTTTTCCGAACCGAATCAATCATTCTGAAGCAGGAAAATTGTTTATTCAAGAATCCTTGCAACAGCTCGGACCTATGAAGTCTTCCGAAAAAAGAGTCGCCTGGGTTTTCGCCTTCACGGTATTGTGTTGGATAATGAAAGATCTCATCAACGCATGGCAGTCGGTGTTGGTATTTGATGACACCATCATTGCGATGTTGGGTGGATTGAGTTTGTTTCTCCTTCCTTCAGGAGATCAAGAAAAATCATTATTGGAATGGACCGATATGACCAAGATGGCCTGGGGTATTTTGATTTTGTTTGGAGGAGGCATTGCATTGGCCAAAGCCCTGGAGGATGCGAAATTGATGGAGATGCTCGGAGAACTCATGAAAGGAGATCAGTCTCCAGGATTATTTTGGATGATCCTCATCGTAACTACGGCTTCCATTTTTTTGAGTGAGGTGATGAGTAATGTGGCACAAGTGATTGTGATGGCACCAGTGATTACTACACTCGCCATTTCATTACATATTGATCCATTGTTACTCGGCATTCCCATGACACTGGGAGCTAGCTGTGCCAGTATGCTTCCCATGGGTACGCCGCCCAATGCATTGGTATTTGCCAGCGGTTACATACGCATGCGTGATATGATGCTGGCTGGTTTTGTGCTCAATTTAATTTGCATCATCGTGATTACATTGTTCTGTTATTTCATCCAACCCTATTGGATACATTTTCCTTAGTCTTACTGCGCATCTTCCAAGATAGATGCCTGTTCTTGCAGGTAGTCTTTCAATCCTTCCATGATTTGATCGACCAGTTTCCATTGAAAATCATCGTTCAGAATTTTCATTTCCTCTACTGGATTGCTCAGAAACAAACATTCGATCAGTGCATTGGGATATTCGGTTGGTCCATTCAACATGAAATTGAAAGCACCATTGTTGCCGTATTCAGGAAGACCTAATGTTAGCATACGTTTATAGATCGCACGACTCAAGGGCCTGAATCCTTCATAACGGTAAAACGTAGACGTACCTGTTCCTTTATGTGGATCGGCAGAAGAATTGAGGTGTATGCTTAACAACAGATCAGGAATAGAATCGCGGTAAAACAGAATTCTTTCCTTGTTATCAAAAGTCTGATCTGCGTTTCTAGTGAGAATGGTTTTAGCACCGGCTTTACGCAAACGTTCATCCAATTTTTGGGTGATGGAAAGTGCGATGGTTTTTTCTGCGATATTCAGGGCCCCTGCCGCACCGGTATTGCTACCACCATGACCCGCATCCAGCGCAATGGTCAGGTCATTTAGTTTGAGAGAAACAGGCGGATGCTTAATGTCGACAACCAAATTATTTCCTTCATAAAACACGCGATGGCCCCAGAATGCAGCATGACGTAAGTAGATATAAACGCGAACATGTTCATCAGCCACTTGTTCCAATTGAATACGTTT
>JBILCT010000309.1:0-2534 GCA_044353025.1 Ferruginibacter sp.
CGCCCTCGATTTAGGCATCAGTGAACGGACATTATATCGTAAGCTCAAGGAATACGATATCGAGCACCTTTAACCGAATCAAAAATGAAGCATTATTTTTTCTATTTCGTCGTTCTTGGGTTCGGATTGATAACCATGTCTGCCACCTGCAAATATTCATTCAACGATACCTCTCCTATCCCACCCGAGATTTCCAGCTTTCGGGTGAATTATTTAGAAAACAAGGCACAATACGTAAATTCTCAGTTGAGTCCCCAACTGACTGAGCGTCTGAAACAAAAAATCATCAACACCACCCGTCTGCGACAAACGAACTCCGATCAGGCCGATTACGACATTAGCGGATATGTGAGTCAATACTACACGACTACTGTCAGTATCACTGGCTCAAATGCAAGCGGAAACCGATTGACCGTTGGATTTCACCTGAGTTTCCGCAATAATCGGGATGAAAAAAAGAACATAGAAACAGATCTTATGCGCACCTATGATTTCGAAGGAAATCTATCGCTTTCTCAAGCAGAAGCATCACTGAATGACGAAATGGTAAAAAACCTGACGGACGAGATATTCAATAAAATATTTTCCAATTGGTAAACATACATCCGTTTACATTAGTTTTACGTATATGAAAGTGGAAGAAATTTTCGAATCATTATATGCTCAATCAAGCCATTTATCCGACTCGTTAAAAAAAATTGAGGAAGATATTACCGAATATCCCGCATTCCCAATACCCTATTTACTGCGACTAAATTGTATCAATGAGTCTGATTCGAAAAATGCGGAGGCCTTATCTTCTGCCGGTTTACACATATCCAATCCGCTTATCTTACAATCTTTTCTGATACAAATGAAAGCAGGTCATCAATCCAATGAAAAAGAATCGAAGTCTATTCTTTCCATTTCCGTTGAAGAAACAACAAATTCAGGCACAGCTTCCGCTGCACAAGATGAACTGCTTTTTGAGCCTTTGTACATGACGGATTATTTTGCTTCTCAGGGCATTAAACTCAGTGAAGATCAATTGCAGAAAGACCAATTGGGCAAGCAATTGAAAAGTTTTACCGAATGGTTGAAAACCATGAAAAAAACACCGGGGCACAAGCCTACAGATCTTCAGTCGCCCCTGGATCCGAAAGTTGAGAAATTGGCTGAAAAGAGCAATGAAGAAACGGAGGTAATTACAGAATCGATGGCGGATATTTATCTGGAACAGGGGAAAAAAGATAAAGCAATACAGGTATACGAGAAATTAAGTTTGCAGTTTCCTGCGAAAAGTGTTTACTTTGCCCGCAAAATAGAATCTCTTAAATAATTAGATATGTTAGTATTATTTGGCGTCTTGATTATTGTAACATCTGCCATTCTTGGATTCATCGTTCTGATTCAAAATCCAAAAGGTGGTGGTTTATCTGGTACATTTGGTGGCGTGGGTACTCAACTCATGGGTGTAAAGCAAACTACGGATGTATTGGAGAAAGGAACCTGGATCTTTGCTGCAGTTGTAGGCTTGCTTTGCTTGTTTTCGCCTGCTTTTTTACCCAAAGAGGGTGCATCAACCCAAGGAGATGATCTGATCAATAACATCTCTACCACTCCTCAACAAAAAACAGCTGCTCCTACTGCAACTCCTGCAAATACAGTACCGCTTCCTGCGACGAATTCCACAGACAGCGGAAATAGCGGCAATTAATTATCAGCTAATTTTATTATGCCCCACCGAAACCGGTGGGGTTTTTTGTTATTTTGCTTGGGCAAACTGAAACCAGAAATAGATAGGTAAATGAAGAAAATAATTTTAGCAATAACATTCACACTACTAATTATCACCGGTTGCATTCTCGGCTGGCTAACGTTTGGTCCAACCTTAGCCCCTGAAGCAGATGCTGTCATTTTTGTAAAAACTGAAACAGATTACAACCAATTCTTCGAGGAACTAAAAAATCAACCATGGATGCGCAATGCCTGGTTGTTTGATAAGATGTCCAGGTTTTCCAAGCTTCCACAAAGATTAAAACCAGGTAGATACTCTCTGAAAAATATCAGCAGTTTGTATAGCTTGATGCAAAAGTTCAGAACCGGATCGCAAAATGAGATTCGGTTTGTGATCAACAAACTTAGAACGAAAGAAGATCTAGCCAAACATATCGGTAGGTATTTCGAAACTGACTCATCACAAATGATACAGTTTTTGATGAATAATGACTCACTAAAATCTTATGGTGTAGACACAAACACCATGATGACTATAATCATTCCAAATTCTTATCTCTGTTGGTGGAACGGATCACCGAGAAAAATTCTCGACCGACTAAGCCGTGAGTCTACTCTTTTTTGGAAGGGAAAACGCACAACACAAGCCCAAAAATTAGGTCTAACCCCTATGGAAGTATATACCATGGCGAGTATTGTGGAAGAAGAAACAACAAAAAAAACAGACAAAGGAAAAATTGCCAGCGTATACCTGAATCGTATCAAACAGTCTATGAAACTGGAAGCTGATCCCACAGTTAAATACGCATCCAGGCAAT
>JBILCT010000213.1:0-3352 GCA_044353025.1 Ferruginibacter sp.
TTGGAAAAAGACGAGTTGAAGAATTCGAGGCTGGGAAAGTAATCCAATTCGGACCGGTTGCTTTTGTAGCACTGGCTACCGAGCTAGTTCCTGTTTGGGTGCTAGAAGCGTTATCATTTTGCTCCCAGCAATAAGTTAATGCATCTCCATTGGCATCCGTGGCAGAGCCGGTCAGGGCAAATGGCGTACTTCTTGGAATGGTATAATTCGTTAATGCTGCCACCACAGGTGTTGCATTGTTTGCTGCAATGGATGTGGTAATCGGACAAGTCTTGGTAGCCAAATTGGCCTGAACCTGTGCGATAGAGGCCTGATGGAAAATATCGATGGAATGATTAGTCATATCCTGCGCAGTAATACCAGCATACCCCATGATGGTAATTCCGGACCCAGGCTCCTTATTCACACCGGTTCCTTCATTGCTCTGCGAGAAAGTATGATTGGCTCCCAATTGATGACCCACTTCATGCGCTACATAATCAATATCGAAATTATCTCCTTGAGGAATTCCATCCGCAGGTGATGTGATTCCACTTCCTTTACCATTCAAACAAACACATCCGATGCAACCTGCATTACCGCCACCACCGGAAGCACCAAACATATGACCAATATCGTAGTTAGCTTCTCCAATCACAGAAGTCAATGTAGACTGCAATTGAGAATTCCAGCTTGACTGGGTAGTGTAAGGATCAGATGAAGCAGTATAATATATAACACTGGTAGTGTTAGCGATCAAATTCAAATGAAGCGCGAAGTCTTTTTCGTAAATACCATTACAACGCGTCAAGGTATTATTGAATGCAGCCAATACAAGGTTAACCTGAGCAGCGCTGGTAGCACCAAAATAATTGGAATATTCTGCATTACAAGATTGAGCCAAACGCATAGTCTTTAGATCCGCACCTGAACGGGCAGTCATACCCGGAGTAATCACTTGCATGTTCAATTCTGCAGTAAATTTTTCTTCCGGAGTAGCGCAACTCCAGTTCAGCGCACGATTGCGTTGAGAACGGAAAACCGCATAAACACGATGGTCTGCGGAGTATGGCTCCATAAATTCGTTCTCCCGATCTGTACGGAAAATCGTTGTTTGGATTCCCTGAGGTGAATAACTCAGTTTCAATGTGGCGAATTTATCAGTCAAACCTTTTCCTGAAAATGCACGAATCTCAGGGAACTGAGCTTGCAACGCTGGTTCAAAATTCGAAGCCTCGTTGATTTCGAATATTTCCATTTGTCCATCCGCATTGGGCAGTTGAATCACGATGGAATGACGGCGTGCATTGTTCACCACCTGAAACAACTGCGCACGAATCATCGTCTGATCCAAGGTAAACAGTTGATAGGTTTTAGGGAAACTGGCACGACCTACCGCTTTATCTGTAGGCATGTTCATGGAACCATTATATAGGCTCCAGGCATTTTTCTCCTGAGCGATTCCGGCAAATGCAAATGCCACCGTCAGAAGAAGGAAAAAGATTTTTTTCATTAACAGGTGTTTAGTTAAGGGGCCGAAAATACCCTTTTTGTTATGAAATTCATAATTATCCTACCCGTTTTTTATCATAATAGACCAATATTCTTAAGCGCTGATAGTAATCAGCGGGCAAGACAATGCACTGATCTAGATTTTGTAAGTGATTAACCGAATTTGAAATCCTCTGCTATTGAACCTTATTTTTTTGGGTGACATCTTTTTTCTGTCAACCTATTTTAGGACGAGACAGCATGCACACCATTAAAAAAGGCTGTCCTTATTAAGTAACAGCCTTTTGAGGATCATTCAATTTATTTATAATTTCTGAAATCTCGTAGTCACCGATCTTCCTCCATAATATAAACGTATGGTATAGAATCCGCTTGGCAAATGTGCGATGTTGAAAGACATCATATTATTGCCTGTATATCCGGTCATTGTTTGACGACTCAAGATAATATTTTGAGCGTTATAAACAAATCCGTATATCGTCGTAGGTACATTCAAAGAAGCACTTACCGTTACTTGCTGTGATGCAGGGTTAGGATAAGCCATAACCGATGTGACGGCTGGGATATTCAAAGAATCACAAAACTCACGTACACAACCTCCGGGCATCAAAGTTCTTACACAAACACGATACCATCCGCTTTGATCAAACACGTAAGTTGGATTGTATTGATTTAAAGTTACTGAAGGCAAATTAGAACCATTCATGGAAGTGATCGTCCAGTTAGTTTGAAGGATCGTGCGATTGGCAACTGCTAAAAATTGTACTTTATTGGTTTGATTGGGGTCAATACGATAGGTGAAACTTGTACGAGCACTATCGCAAGTGTTGATGATGCTACTGTCAGCAATCGTAATATTCCTGCAGGTTTCTGAAATGCAAGGCGGCGCTCCAGCTGTGTTTCTGCTGGCGATTAAGCATGCCCGATAGGTTCCAGGCGCTGCATAAGTGTGAATGGTCGTCAATGCAGATCCGTATCTGCCATCGCCAAAATTCCATCTCACGGAATCCCCGGCCATTAGTCCGGTTACATTTCCCTGGAATATTACTGCACGTGGTGAACCCAATGACCAAGAAAAATTCGTCTGTAGATTACATGGATTGGAAGTGGAATCTGTAACAACCGTTGTGCCACAAGTATCCGACACACAGTTATTTCCAGCATCTACACGCATGCAAACCCAATAGTTACCTGGATTTTGGAAGGTATGCGTAACACGATTTCCAACCACCATCGCCGTACTGTCGCCAAATGTCCAGCGAACGATGTGGTTAGTGTCCATTGGACTGCTGGTGTTTGTGTACATATACGTGTTAGGCATTCCTGCTACCGGAGAAACTGTATATCTTGGTAAGATGTTGCAAGGATTCGTCGCAGCAATTGTTATTGTGCGACAAACTTCACGTACACAAGGTGCGGTTCCGTTTGGCATCGTTCTTTTTACACGCAGACATACATTGTAATTGCCCGGAGCAGAATAGCTGTGCATGGGGTTTCGATTACCAATAACCGTGGTGCCGTCTCCGAAATTCCAGAACAAACTATCGGTAAGCAGTGTATTGGTTGAAGTATTGTTAAACGCAACTTCGCCAGGTTGACCGGTTGCGTTCCAACCAAAATTGGCAACCATATTACAATTGTTTGTAGGATTACCCACTGCTACTAAAAAGCAAGTATCTCTAGAGCAAGTATTGCTCACCGTTAGTCGCATACAAACCCAGTAATTTCCGCCCTGTGCATAGGTATGGGTAATCTGATTTCCGGTACCGGTGGTACTGTCTCCAAATTGCCAGGTAACCATAGGTGCATTGGCAGGAATGGATGTATTGAAAAAGCTGACTACATTCGGCTGTTGCGGATT
>JBILCT010000214.1:0-3346 GCA_044353025.1 Ferruginibacter sp.
CATCTCAGCCACCATGGAAGGTATGCGTCCGATGTTGATTGAAACACAAGCATTGGTTACTCAAAGCGTATATGGAACACCACAACGTACCGTTACCGGGTTTGATTTACGCAGATTACAGTTATTGTTGGCTGTCCTAGAAAAAAGAGGAGGATTTCATTTTGGTGTAAAAGATGTATTTGTAAATATCGCCGGAGGAATTCGTGTGGAAGATCCATCCATCGATCTTGCGATCGTATCTGCCCTACTCAGTAGCTATGAAGATACTCCGCTTCCAACAAAAATATGTTTTGCAGGCGAAGTAGGATTGAGCGGTGAAATCAGGGCTGTAAACCGAATTGAGCAGCGAATCATGGAAGCAGAGAAACTAGGCTTCGAAAAAATCATAGTAAGTAAATACAACAGTAAATCTTTTGAGCAACTCAAAACACAGATACAGATTATTCCGCTTGCCAAAGTAGAATCGTTGTATCAAATGTTGTTTGCATGATGAATGTTTCAGTCAAGGTACAACTGGATAACTGGTATAAATCTGCACTACATCTTTTATACCCTCATCAATGTTTGGGATGTAATATAGATCAGATGTCAGCATCCGACCCGATTTGTCCAACCTGTCTGCTTGAGCTGCCTCGTACCCATTTTGAAAGATTTTCGGAAAACCCAATCGAGAAAATTTTTCATGGACGTATTCCGGTTGAAGCCGCAACCTCATTGTTTTATTTTTCAAAAGGACATTTACTTCAACAGCTAATGCATGCGCTCAAATATCAGGGCAATAAATACATTGGTTATTACCTTGGAAAGGAACTGGGAAAATCCATTCAATCCAACAATCGATTCAATAGAATAGATGCCCTAATTCCGATGCCAATGGTTCAAATAAAAGCCGACAAAAGAGGATATAATCAAGCACATATCATCGCTGATGGGATTGCGTCTGTTCTAGATTTGCCCGTAATTGAACAGGCGGTTGTAAGAAAAGGGAGTACAAAATCGCAGACCGGACTGAATAGAATGTTACGTTGGCAAAATGTACAAGAACGCTTCGAATTGTTGAATGGCGCTTTATTAAAAAATCGCAATGTATTAATTATAGATGATGTGGTTACCACCGGTGCATCCATAGAAAGTTATAGCCTTGAAATACTGAAAGCAAATCCTGCATCCCTTTCCATTGCAACGGTTGCATGTGCGGAACAATAAATCCTGACCATTGCTTTACCTTTGAATCATGCGATTGTGCTTAAACCCTTATTTTATCCTGATTGTCTTACTCGCCGGCATGATCATCAGTTGCCGGAATCAGGATTGGATGACGGATGATTTATCGATCATTCAATTTTCTGAAGACACGTTAAAATTTGACACTGTTTTTACACAAACTACTTCTATCACGCAACTGGTAAAAATTAAAAATACCGGAAGCCAAAATATCCGATTGGAATCCATTCGATTGATGGGTGGGGATAGTTCTTGTTTTCAATTGAACATTCAAGGACAGGCAATCAACCAGGTTTATCAAATGATGCTTCCTGCCAAAGACAGCATTTATATTTATGTAACCGTAAACATCCATCCAAACGACTCCTCCCAGCCATTTATTCAAACAGACCGCATCGAGATAAAATCGGGTACACGTTCCCGTTATATTGAACTGGAAGCTTATGGTCAAAATGCATTTTATCTGCGATCACCCGACGTCAACATTGACACTACTTGGACGAACAGTAAGCCTATTGTGATTCGTGGCAGTTTGACCATTGAACCGGGAAATACATTGATCTTGGAAGCAGGATGCAAACTATATATGCAAGCAGATGCCGTCATACAAGTAAAGGGCAACCTCATAATCCAAGGAACTGTTTTGCAACCCGTCATTATTCGAGGCAACCGACTGGATGCGCCCTATCGAAATTTACCAGGAACCTGGCCAGGCATCATCATCCATGCAGGAAGTTTGAATAATCAATTTCGCTTCGTAAAAATTGAACAAGCTGAAACAGCTATTGCTGTTTTACCGGGAACATTTGATACACTTCGTCCCAATGTATTCATAGAACAATCCATTATTCATCATGCACGAACCGCAGGCTTGGATCTTCAGAGCAATCATGTGGTGGTTAATAATTGTCTGATCAGTCAATGTGGAAAGGGAATCAACATAACCGGTGGTGGCAGGTATCGTTTTAACCATAATACGGTTGCAGGTTATTCATCCATCTATATGTTACACGATCAACCGGTATTGTACGCATCAGATACCCGATTTGACAATGGCCAATCGATTACTGGGAATTTGGATATAGCATTGATCAACAGTATTTTTTGGGGGGTGGGTGGCACAGTTACTCAAGAGACCGTATTTGAACAATATGGTTCAAATACTTACAGGGTCAGCATCAATCATTGTTTACTTAAATCACCCATTGCGCCGTCATTAGCCAATGTGAACAACCTCATTCTGAATCAGGATCCTTTATTTGATAGTCTGGATTTCGAAAATAACATCTTGGATTTTAGAACGAATACGCGTCAGGAAGCACCAGGCATTGATCAGGGAATGATAACAAATTTGCTTGTAGATTTGGATGATCAGCCTCGTTTTCGTGGAGCAGCGCCGGATTTGGGCTGCTACGAAAAACCATAAACCTTTCGTCGTTAAAATTGTTTGACGCACATGAAACTATTATACATACTGATTGCAGGATTATTATCCTGTTCAGAAAATACACCCAAACAAACTACAGTGAATGCTATGACAGACAGCTTACCTTCCATCCATCAATATCGGGTGGAAGCTTTGGACAGCGGAATGATTGATTTCTCTACTTTCAAAGGAAAGAAAATTTTAATTGTCAACACTGCCTCTGAATGTGGTTACACGCCTCAATACGCCGCATTGCAGTCTTTGTATAAAAAATACCAAGACAAACTCGTTATCGTTGGGTTCCCTTGCAATGATTTTGGTGGACAAGAGCCAGGCGATGGCGCGAAAATTAAATCTTTTTGTCAGAAAAATTATGGCGTTGAATTTCCGATGGCTGCCAAAGTTTGCATCATCAAAGACCCTGCACCTATTTATCGTTGGCTGACCAATAAAAAAGAAAACGGCGTACTTGATGCCACCGTCCGTTGGAATTTCAACAAGTTTTTATTGGATGAGCAAGGTCATATGCTTGAATATTATCCTAGCAGTGTTTCTCCGGAAGATGAATCCCTGATTTCACGAATTACCAAAACTCCTTAAAGTGCAAGGTCTATTTGTGTAAATTGCATCGTGCAATTTCAAAATATCATTGGTCAGGATGCAGTGAAAGAAAAACTGGTTGGACTGTCTCAAAAC
>JBILCT010000216.1:0-3320 GCA_044353025.1 Ferruginibacter sp.
GTATTGGTATGAAATGATGCTTTTACTTCGTCGTTTTGAAGAAAAAGCTGGTCAGTTGTATGGTATGCAGAAAATTCGTGGTTTTTGTCATTTATACATTGGTCAGGAAGCTCTGGCTGCCGGATGTATGACTGCAACGAATCCGGATGACAAATTTATTACTGCTTATCGTGATCATGGTTTAGCCATTGCAAAAGGGGTAAGTTCCAAAAGTTGTATGGCTGAGCTATACGGCAAAGCGACAGGTTGCAGTAAAGGGAAAGGCGGCAGTATGCACTTTTTTGGTTTGAAAGAAAACTTCTTTGGAGGACATGGAATCGTGGGCGCTCAAATTGGAACCGGAGCCGGATTGGCATTCGCGGAAAGATATCGTGGCACAAACAATGTAGTACTTTGCTTTTTTGGTGATGGGGCTGCTCGTCAAGGGATGCTTCACGAAACCTTTAATATGGCGATGCTTTGGGACTTACCCGTTGTATTCATTTGTGAAAACAACAATTATGCGATGGGTACTTCTGTAGCCCGCACCAGCAAAACCTTGGATATTAGTAAAACTGCTGATGCTTACGAAATGCCTTCAGATGCAGTAGATGGTATGAGTCCGGAAGCAGTTCATCACGCTGTCCTTCGTGCAGTAAACCGTGCGCGTGAAAAAGGCGGACCAACCTTACTTGAAATCAAGACGTATCGTTACAAAGGACATAGCATGAGTGATCCTCAAAAATATCGTACCAAAGAGGAACTAGAAGAATATAAACAAAAAGACCCTATTGATCATGTGTTGCGCGTTTTGCAAACAGAATATAACGTGACTGATACAGAAGTAGAATTGATTAATGAACGCGTTCGCAAAGAAGTGGAGGATTCTGTAACATTTGCGGAAGAGAGCCCATGGCCAGATGACGATGAATTGCTGAAGGATGTATATATTCAGGAAGATTACCCATACATTATCGATTAATTTTATACAAGAATAATTTTTGAAAATTCAATAACATGTCAGAAACAGTCAACAACATCGAACAAACAGAAACCCTCACGAACGTTAAAGGGATGTGGCAGAAATACAACAAAATGATCATTTATGCTGGTTCAGGATTGATCCTTTTGATGGCAGGTTGGATCGGTTACGATAAATTGGTTCGTGAGCCGAAAGAGCTCAAAGCTGCTGAATCTGTTTTCTTGGCTGAAGATTTATTCGGCAAGATGGCACAAATCGGTTTCAATAAAGATTCCGTCAATATTGTTTTGAACGGAGGAACATTGGATGGTGCAAATGTCACCGGACTGTTGAAAATTATCAGCAATTACGATGGAACTAAATCAGCGAATCGTGCTGCTTACATGGCCGGTGCTTGTTATCTGCACATCAAAGAATTTGACAAAGCCATTAAGCAGCTTTCTGCTTTCAACGGAGTAGGATCCAGCCAAGTTCAAAGCAAAGCTTATTTGTTACTTGGACATGCTTATGCAGAAAAGAACCAGGTTGCCGACGCAATGAATTACTACAAAAAAGCATCACAAGTTAATCCGGAAGATGAATCAATGACTCCTGATGCATTGATGATATATGGAGGCTATGCAGAGGCCAACAATAAAACACAGGAAGCCATTGCAGCTTTCAAACAGGTAAAAGATGAATTCCCCAATTATATCTCAAGCGCAAACGGAGAATTAGATAAGCGTTTAGCCCGTTTAGGCGAATTGAATTAATCAAATATGTCTGACGCACGCCCCGAATTACAATCAGATTTATATACAGGCATCCCATTTTTAGAGGATGCCTGTGTTGTGATTGTACGTACTCGTTGGAATGCAGCTATCGTAGATGCACTCGAAGATGGATGTAAAAATACATTAGCGCAGGCAGGTTTAACCATGAAAATAATCACTGTTCCCGGTGCTTTCGAAATACCATTTGCGATTCGAAAACATTCGGAAATTTCTAAAGATAAGCCGCTGGCTTACATCGCTTTGGGCTGTGTGCTTCGCGGGGATACGCCTCATTTCGATTATGTTTGTAATGCAGTAACCGATGGCATTGTTCATCTGAATCAATCATTGGAAATGCCCGTTATATATGGCATTCTAACAGTTGACAACGAGCAACAAGCGATCGAGCGAATAGGAGGAAAGCATGGACATAAAGGCGAAGAAGCTGCAACGACAGCACTTGAAATGATTCAACTCATTCGATCCTTTTGATAAAATACCATTAACATGCGTGTCGCTTTGTTCATCCCATGTTTTGTGGATCAATTTTTTCCTGAATCAGCCATGAATATGGTTAAGATTTTGGAGAAATCAGGCTGTAATGTGAGTTATAACCCTAATCAAACTTGTTGCGGTCAACCTGCATTCAATGCCGGTTTTTGGGATGAAGCCCATGAGGTTGCTGTTAAATTTTTGGAAGATTTTAAACAGGAAGAATACATCGTTGCACCCAGTGCCAGTTGTACCGGATTTATCAGAAATTATTATCCTAAACTTTTTGAAAACAGGGCGCACGCATCCGGCGCACAAACAATTGGTAAACATGTGTATGAATTCACAGAATTTCTGACGGAAATATTAAATCTGGAAGATCTGGGTAGTGTGTGGAATGGTAAGGTTACTTATCATGACAGCTGTGCCGCATTAAGAGAATGTAAAATCAAGGAAGGACCTAGGAAATTATTGAAAAATGTAAAAGGGCTGGAATTAATCGAGATGGAATCTACAGATTCTTGTTGTGGATTCGGCGGTACGTTTTCAGTGAAATACGGAGACATTTCTGCTGCTATGGCAGATCAAAAAATCAGCCATGCGCTCAATACAGGTGCACAAGCCATTTTATCAACAGATTTGAGCTGTTTGATGCAATTACAAGGGGTCATACAAAAAAAAGGAATTCCACTTCAAACCTTACATATTGCTGATGTGTTATCAGGTGGATTGTAATAAAATTTTTCCATATGGCATATTGGCTCATTAAATCCGAACCATTCAAATATAGTTGGGATCAGCTTGTCAAAGACAAGCACACATTTTGGGATGGTGTCAGAAACTACGCTGCCCGAAACAATTTACGCGCCATGAAAAAGGGAGATCTTGCGTTTTTTTATCATAGCAATGAAGGCGTAGAAATCGTTGGTATCGCAAAAATTGTCAAGGAGCATTATCAGGATCCTACCACGGAAGAAACGGCATGGGTTGTGGTAGATGTAAAACCAGTTAAAAAATTAAAAAGATCGGTGCCATTATCAATCATCAAAGCGGATGCACGTTTAAAAGAAATGGAGTTGATAAAATATGGCAGACTATCGGTTCAGTCTGTAAAA
>JBILCT010000217.1:0-3318 GCA_044353025.1 Ferruginibacter sp.
ATTTTTGTTCCGGAGTGAAAAATAAAACCGGATTCATTGGTATCTTGATTCAATCCTTCGATCACAAAACCTTTCTGATACGAGCCGGGATATCCACCACTAACCATTACTGTTACTACCAAGGAAGACGGATCAGCCTCTATGGACATGTGCTGCATTTTTCCTTCATGCATCGCCGTGAAAAGATCAACCAAATCGTTTTTAATTCTGGGAATCACCACTTCCGTTTCGGGATCGCCCATTCTGCAGTTGTATTCAATGACGTAAGGTTCTCCGTTATCAATCATCAACCCAAAAAATACAAAACCTTTGTAATGCATCTGCTCCTGCTCAAATCCACTGATGGTTGGCCTGATGATGCGATCGATGACTTTCTGTTTCAGGTTCGCATCAAAAAATGGCACAGGACTTACTGCTCCCATGCCCCCGGTATTGAGTCCTGTATCTCCCTCTCCTATTCTCTTGTAATCTTTCGCTTCAGGCAATAGCAGGTATTCTTTGCCGTCAGTAATTACAAACACGCTCATTTCTATACCATTCAGAAATGATTCCACGACGACTTTTTGTCCTGCTTCACCAAATTTGGAATGCAATAGCATCTCTTCAAATTCATAAAGCGCTTCCTCGTGTGTCTGACAAATAAGCACGCCTTTTCCCGCAGCGAGTCCATCGGCCTTCAAAACTATCGGCAAGGTATGGTTGCTGATGTATTGTATCCCCTCTTCATGATTGTCGATATTGAACTCTTTGTAACTCGCTGTCGGGATACCATGACGATTCATGAAGGCTTTGGCAAAAGCTTTGCTCCCTTCAAGCTGTGCTGCATAGGCATCCGGACCTACCACCATCACCTGACGTAACGCTTCCCGCTCGGCAAAAAAATTGACAATACCTTTCACCAGCGGCTCTTCCGGACCTACAACGACCATACCAATATCTTGTTGCAAAACAACTTCAGCCATCGATTCAAAATCACCAACTTCAATCTGCAGGTTGGTTCCGCATTGTGCAGTTCCGGCATTTCCCGGAGCGATGAATAATGTATCGCATTTCGGACTTTGTATCAATTTCATGGCAAGCGCATGTTCACGACCGCCCGAACCGATGAGGAGGATCTTCATGTAAATGGAATTTGCAAGCGAAATTAAAATGGATCTCCACATAAAACGAATTCTCCATATTTTTTTATTATCAAGATTCCATTTCCTGATAGAATTTTAATTCCATTGGCATTATTTATGTATATTGGCGCTACTTAACCAACTATCTGTTTAAAAATTTCTTTATGAGTGAAGCTATCAAACAACGTACAGGACACCCCAAAGGCTTGTGGGTTTTATTCGGCACCGAAATGTGGGAGCGTTTCAATTTTTATGGAATGCGCGCCCTTTTGACACTTTTCATGGTCAACTCTTTAAGGTATATGGAATCAGATTCCTCCATTTTTTATGGGGGATTTCTGGCGCTTTGCTATCTGACGCCCATGCTCGGAGGGTTTGTCTCCGACAGATTTCTTGGAAACAGAAATTGTATCATGATTGGTGGTGCATTGATGGGTTTAGGACAGCTTACGTTATTTTTCAGCGCCAGTATATTTGACGGAAACCTTCCTATGGCAAAAACCCTCATGTGGATTGCCTTGGGCATTATCATTTTCGGAAATGGCTTCTTCAAGCCAAACATTTCTTCCATGGTAGGAAGCCTGTATCCCAAACAAGAAAAATCAAAGTTAGACACGGCTTTTACTATCTTTTATATGGGTATCAATCTTGGCGCATTCCTTGGGCAGTTCATCTGTCCGTTTGTGGGTGATGTTAAGGTGGATGGCGTTCAGGATGCTTTTGCATTCAAATGGGGATTTCTTGCCGCAGCTATTGCTATGTTCTTGGGAACACTCACATTCTTTTTCCTTAAAAATAAATATGTAGTAACGCCTGAGGGTAAAGCCATTGGCGGATTACCCAAACACAATACTAATGATGATTTTGATGAAGGAGAATCACAGTCGGCAAAATTTCAAACCAAATCTATAGTGATTGCTCTGGTAGTTTTCCTGATTGCATTCATTGGCTTCAGATACATGCTACTCTCCAAAGAAGACTTTGGCATTTTTGAATTCAGAACGCTCATCAAAGGCATCATCTATCCATTCATTTACTCCTCCGGCATATCACTTGCTCTTCTCATCGTTTCTGATGCTTCCATTACAAAGATTGAAAGAGACAGAATATTTGTCATTTACATCGTTTCTTTCTTTATCATCTTCTTTTGGGCAGCCTTTGAACAGGCAGGATCTTCACTCACTTTCATTGCCTCCAATCAGACAGACAGAAACTTTTTCGGATGGGATATGCCTGCCTCCATGGTACAAATTTTTAATGGGCTATTTGTAGTAATCATGGCGGTTCCATTCAGCATGCTTTGGGACAAATTGAGGGCAAAGGGTAAAGAACCCGTGTCGCCACTCAAACAAGCTTATGGATTGTTGCTGATCGCATTGAGCTACCTCATCATCGCATACAATGTAAAAGATCTGGGATCAAGCGGGTTGCTGGCTGTAAAATGGCTGATTCTACTGTACCTCATACAAACTTGCGGAGAATTATGCCTGTCGCCAATTGGGCTCTCTCTAGTTGGAAAGTTATCGCCAAAGCGTTTCAGCTCATTATTATATGGCGTGTTCTTTATTTCTAATGCCGCCGGTTATGCGCTCGCAGGTAGCCTGGGCTCTATCATGCCTGCAACTGGTGATAAATACATCGCCGCAGCTGAATTTAATATAGATCTACAAAAAGTTCAGGACAAAACCTATCAACCTACAACAAAAGAACTGTTTCTGCTTGCACAATCGAATCTCGCTGAAATCAAGTACGATGATAGAAAAGAACTTAAAACAGAATTCGAAGGCTTATTTGAAAAGAACTCAAAGATTATTGATACGCTAAGAAAAACACATGAGGCTAGAGTGAAAGAGCTTCAAAAAACTGATAAAAACGCTAATCCGGAATTTAAGATCGACTTGACTAAATTGAGTTATCCTTCAGCGGAGAGTTTGAGCATCATCGAAAAGGATAAATTGGTCAAATGTGAATACACTTCTTTCGCAGGTTTCACGATTCATAACCTTTTTGAATTCTTCATGGTTTTCGTTGTGTTGTGTGGTATCGCTGGAATCTTACTCGCCTTCATATCATCCAAACTCAAAAAGATGATGCATGGCGTAAACTAAACCATCTCAACAAATTTCACAAGCCTTGTCATTGATTCGACAAGGCTTTTTTTATTGTGACGGCTTTGGTAACTTTATTCATGCATTTA
>JBILCT010000218.1:0-3301 GCA_044353025.1 Ferruginibacter sp.
CTAGAAAACGAGAAGGGTGATATTCTAATTGCGGCATTTGATGATGATGAAATGGTAGGATGTTGCATGTTGGTTAAACATGACAATAAAACCCTTCGACTACGCCAAATGGCGGTCCACGAAAATGTTCAACGAAAAGGTGTTGGGGCTTCAATTTTACAGTTTGCGGAAAATCTGGCACACGACAAAGGTTTTAATTGCATACGTATGCATGCCCGGGACTCCGCATTAGATTTCTATAAAAAACTAGGTTATCAGGTCGTTGGAGATGTATTTATAGAGGTAAACCTACCCCACCATATCATGGAAAAAGAGATTAGATAACCCATTCTATCTTGTTTGAACAAAGTTTTGTTACCTTTGACTTCTAATTTTAGAATATGTCACAAATTTCAATCTACAACACAATGCTCCTCAGTTTGCCTGGAGGCAGCGAATGGCTTTTGGTTTTACTGGCTATCTTACTTTTTTTTGGTGGCAGAAAAATTCCTGAGTTGATGCGTGGAGTTGGTCGAGGTATTCGTGAGTTCAATGACGCTAAGAATAATGTAAAAAGTGAAATAGAGCAAGGCATGAATGAAAAGGACAAAGCCTGATATTACCAACAAAAACTTTAAAAACCGGACAGCTCGTTCGGTTTTTTTGTGTGCACTCACTTTTATATTTCTCAGTCGGCTTGAGTTATTCGGTAGCCCACGATTATGCAATATCAAAAATATCTTTCTTAGGTTTGAGTTAGTAGATTCTGTCCCATTCAATGCACTTTCACGCTTTGGATTCAGGAATTTATTTTCAGCACAAGGATATAGCCCTGAAATTCCATACAGTCAGCAAGTAAACCCAAATACTGAATTATTCATGCATGATTATTTGATCAAGCACAAAAAAAATTTAGAACATTTAAAAAAGAGCGCCGGAAATTATTTCAGTTTAATTGAGACCATCCTTGCTGATCATGGGCTTCCGGCAGAATTAAAGTATTTGGCTGTTATTGAAAGTAATCTAAAAAAAGAAGCAACGAGCTGGGTAGGTGCAGCTGGTCCATGGCAGTTTATGCCTGAAACTGCGAAGGAATATGGTTTAATAGTAAACAATCAAAGAGATGATCGACGAGATTATCACCTTAGCACAGCCGCTGCAGCTCAATTACTCAAGGATTTATTTTCCAGATTTAAGGATTGGTTGTTGGTTATAGCAGCTTATAATGGTGGGCCCGGCGCAGTGAACCGAGCAATTATAAAAAGCGGCAGTACAAATTTTTGGACTTTACAGCATCATTTACCCAAAGAGAGTCGCGATCATGTAAAAAAGTTCATCGCAACGCATTATATGATGGAAAATGAAAACGTAGGTTCACTGAACTCCCCGAATCATCGTGCTGGATTAACGAATGAGGTGATTAATTCAAGCACCTTGATAGCGATCAAAGGAAGTTATTTGGCAAAAGAAATTGCCGAGGGAGTTGGCTTGGATCCATCTGATTTCAATCGATTTAATCCACAGTTCGATCATAAATTAGCGGAGATGGGATTTTATCCACTCAGACTACCGCATGAGAAAATGAGGATTTTTCTGGAAAGAAAACAAGAGATTTTGAAAAAGTCAGTAAGGAGTTGGATGCAGGTCGAAAATTAGAAACGACGTTGATGTGACATCTGCTACTTGAAAATTTCCTTCACAAACCCAAGTTTCATATTGCAGATTGAAGTCAAGTTCATGCCTAAATTTCGTTGACACTTTTCAACAATTCTAAAATTTGAAACGTGCAAAATGACAATGCTTCATTTAACAGAAAAACTATGCCAATCCCTGTTCAAACCGAAATAAATTTTCCGGATCCAGACGATGTTTAATTTTTTTTAATCGGGGGAGTGAATCTCCATAGTATTGAACCTGCGGTTGGTCAAAATCCATATCCGGATAATTTCTATACTGTGGACGCTGCTTTCCGTCATCTATCACTTGCTGAATTTTTTGAAAGGACTGCATGCGCGATTTTGCTTGCGTTGGCTGATCCCAATATGCCTGCAACTCAGAAAAATAATCAAATCGACGATGCGGAAACGCCGCTGATTTTTCGGCATCAACCTCTTTTACCTTGCCGCCCATTGTATTGATCTGAAAAATCAAACCGGGCGATTCTGCCACTTTTTGTATGACTTGGTTTATGACGTTTGCAATATCAGAAAATCCTTGGTACAATCCGGCTGATGCGTTTTTGAAATACAACGGCGCTGTTCTGCCATAATAATTTCGAAATGCCTGCGCTAATGGCTGTGCCGACGTTTGCGTTTGTTTGTCGGATTGTTTTTTAAACTCCTGAATGAATCTTGTAGTTGCCGGATGATCAAGACCAGTTTGTGTGAGTAAAATATATACTGTTCTTCTGTTCAGTACAAAAGCGGAAAAGCAATCATTGGGCAATTTTCCTGAATATTCAAACCAGGATTGCATCAACTTGCTTGCTCTTTCCGTATTCACTTGAAATGATCGGAACTTATATTGTTTTAAAAATTTCGGAGCCTTGTGCACCCTAAATGTAAGCGAGGTAACTACCCCGAAATTACCATTGTTGCCACCCTTGCATGCCCAAAGTAATTCAGGATCCGATTTTGAATCGAGCATATTGCCCATCCCATCTACCATATTCACTGACAACAAACTATCGCAGGTCAATCCGAATTTTCTGGACATCAATCCATATCCGCCTCCCAACGTCAACCCACCAATAGCCACACCCGCACAAGAACCACCTGGCAGATATTTCTGCTTGGGCAAAAGCTCGTTGTATAAAGTTGATAAAGTACAGGCCGGACCCACTCGAATGGTATCTTTATCTATCCACTCAATTTGATTCATCTGCTTCAAAGAGATCATCATTCCACCCTGGCTTACCGAAAATCCTTCCATACAATGACCTCCACTTTGAATACTAACGGGAATATTTAAACGCTTTGCTAGCTTTACGGCTTGCTGAACACCTCCTGCATTGGTACAAACCGCAATTACAGATGGGAATTTCTGGATTCGTTTATTAAACCCCTGTCTAATTATATCATATTGTTGTTCTCCAGCTTTTATGTAACGAACATCTGCATTAGACTGAAAAGGATCGAGCCAGTTTTTGGCAAATGCATTTTGCAAGCTTAACCATTGTCCGGCAGCTGTGAACGAAAGCAGTTTGATGAATTCTTTTCTAAGCATTTTGTGTATTGATTAAAACATGTTCCTCATCGCTTACATTCAACTGAAAGGTTCCGACATTTTTTCAATGGTTTGATTAAAATAGCCGATTAATAGT
>JBILCT010000219.1:0-3297 GCA_044353025.1 Ferruginibacter sp.
TGGAAAAATAGAATTGAGGTTTGGTATATCTGCTGATAACATCATACCTTCTTTTGTCTTTGGCTATAGGTTGGTAAAACCCGGTTTTGGTCCGAATGCTATCTCGATTCACCAGCACACGTACCATTTTTTTATTTCGGATGACGTTTAATCCTACGACATCACCTTTCACCATCATTTGATGAAATTGACCCGGATTGGTGATTTCTATACCACCGCTGTCTGCATCTCTGAAAAGATTGTAAGATAGTATGAGTGCAAGCACAATTCCATAAATCCAATATGGATTGAACTTGTTTCTTTTTTTAGGATCGCCGCTGGTGGGAGGATTGGGCGTTTGATTAGAGGGGATCATTTTTGATGTAAATGTGGGTTTGGATTAAATATTTTCTATGTGTTCTTGGCAGTTGGCATCACTCCAGAGTTCTTCAAGTTTGTAAAAGTTTCTTGATTCAGGCAGCATGATATGAACTACGATGTTCACGTAATCAACCAAAATCCATTGTTCAGCTTGCCTACCTTCATGCTTAAACGGTAACTCGTCGCAGTTTTCTTTTACTTCCTTTTCGATATTATCTGCAATGGCTTTTAACTGATTATTGTTGGATGCCTGGCAGATGATGAAAAAATCGGAAACGGCTTCCGGAATTTTTCGAAGATCTAGACTTAGTATATATTCTCCCTTTTTTTCTTGTATCGCATGTATAATCGTTTTAAAGATTTTGCTGTTGCGATTTATCCGGGTGGGAGATTTTTTCCGGCTTTCCAATGCGTTCAATGAAGTCAAAACAAATTGATTTGGTGTTGGTTGAATACGACTTCAAATTTTTTTTATGAAGGTTTGAAGCCGAGTCCAAAATTACTATTTCTTTGCCATTCAATTTCTGTTTGAAAAATGGCTGGAACCTTACATATTTTAGACACGGTCGAAAGTACCAACAATCATGCCATTCAACAAATCAGAAATGGAAGGGCATTTCATGGGGATGCCTGGCTGGCGATGGTACAAACGAACGGAAAAGGCCAGCGAAATCATCATTGGGAAAGTTTACCCGGTCAAAACATCTTGATGTCAGTCGTGGTCAGGCCTGCATTTTTGGATCGGTTAAGTCCTTTTTTGTTTCAAGCATTGGTGGCTAGAGCCTGTCGGGATTATATTGCTGAACTTTTGGAAAAAGAAGTCTTTATTAAGTGGCCAAATGATATAATACTAAATGACAGAAAGGCAGGAGGGGTATTGATTGAAAACATTTACAGAGGAAAATCCTGGGAATGGGCAGTTGTTGGGATGGGAATCAATATAAATCAAATTGACTTTGGGTCATTGTCAGAAAAAGCTACTTCGTTGAAACAGTTTTCAGGTAAAAATTACGATTTGAATGGGCTTGCTGAAGGCCTTCGCAATCATTTAATTTCATTTTTAGATGATAATGAGTTGTGTTCGTTGGATGATCGATTGAGATTGTATCAAAATGTCATGTATGGGTTGGGATCAAAAGTGCTTTTTGAACAAGATGGTAAGAAATTTCATGCGATTGTTTTAGGCGTAAACCAGGAAGGGGAGCTGCGGGTGGAAATTGACCAAAAAGAACAGCGCTGGAGGCATGGAATGGTTAATTGGCTGCTGAATGATGCCTAAAATATCTAGTTTTTTATTTTTTCAATTGACATGGGTTGATATTCATCAGTGATCCAACACGATAATCCGCATGTTTCAATTATCTTTGTTAAGCTTCTTGTAAAATTCAATCATATTCTATTTTGAACCCTGTCATGTCCATTTTCAAGCGATATTTTATACTAATATGCTTAATTCCGGCAATATTTGCTTGCAATGCACCCAAAAAAACTCAATTTTTTAATGATCTGACTCCCGCTATTCAATCGATGGATTCACTAAGATTGGCTTCAATTAGCAGGGTAGCGCCTTCAGATCGATTGAATATTGTGGTCAGTTCAACAGAACCTTCTCTGACTGCCTATCTCAATCCATTCGGAACTTCATCAGGTAGCAACAATTCAGTAACAGGTTATCTGGTTAATCCGGAAGGACAAATTGAATTTCCTTTACTTGGGAAAATGTACGTTTCAGGTCAAACTACCACACAAATTGCTGATTCGATAAAAAACAAGCTTTCCTTCTTTTACAAAGATCTTTTTGTTCACGTTAATTTAATAGGCAGAGTGTATGTCATTTCCGGAAATGAAGGATCTGTCATTCCATTGCAAAATGAACGGTTGACGATTTTAGAAGCGATGGCACAGACAACTTCAAAAATAGAGAACACACAAAAAAATGATGTTTGGATTATTCGTGAAGATAGCGGACGTAGAGCGTATGCTAAAATTGATCTGACTTCAAAAAGATTGTTCGAATCTCCTTTTTTCTACCTCAAAAGCAATGATTTCATTTATTTGAAACCGAGCAATAGCAACTGGTTCATGAGTAATAATAGTCCATTCCGATTTGCTATTACCATTTTAGGTACTATTTCAGCCATCATTGTATTGATCACTCGACTCTGATTTTATGAGCATGGAAGATAAAAATATTTGGGAAGGACAAACAGTTAGCAGGGATGCTGATCAACCATTGGCGTCCAGGAATACCACTGCCTCCACTTCGGCATTTGATATAGACATTCGAAGGATTCTGGCTCTATGGCCCTTTATTTTGTTGTTTGGTCTTTTAGGATTTGCCGTAGGTAGTATTTACTTAAGGTACATTACGCCTATTTACACACTTTCAACAAGTATCAGCATTGAAGATCGTGCGGAAATTTCGCTTGGACAGGCTTTACTGGGATCGACGCGTGATCCATTCAATGATCGTATTGAATATTTCAAATCACCGACACTTGCCGCCGAATTGGTGGATAGTTTAGGACTGCAGTACAATGCTGTATCTCAGGGTAGATTTAAAAATAAAGACTTTTATGATGTCATTCGCTGGCAAATTCTTACGGAAAACGGGACTGAGCCACCTGAAATCAATTTCACACTTTTACCTAAATCAAATGGATTTCATTTTATTTCAGGAAAACTGGAAGGAGATGCTGCATGGGGTGTTCCATTTGATCTCAATGGAAATAAAATTGTTGTAAATAAGTTGAAAAACTTTGGTGGATTCACCCCCATCTATTGTTACAACGTAAACAAATTGGTAACTGCTTTCGGATTGAGTGCGGGGTTAATCATCACTACCTCTAAAGAGAGTAATGTGATGACCGTTCGTTATTCAGATATATCCGCGGAAAGGGCGATTGATATTTTGAAGGGACTTACCAAAATTCATAA
>JBILCT010000220.1:0-3279 GCA_044353025.1 Ferruginibacter sp.
TACGTGCTGATGAACTCTTGTATGGTGGCGCACACAAATGTGCCATCTGGGAAGCTTTTCGCAGAAGAGGTATGGGTATAAATGCGTCACAAGGCTCTTCCAACAGTGTTACAGACCAAGTGTCAGACTTTACCATTGGAGGTGCTCCTGCCATGTCAATTTCTCAAGATCGTGGATTTGCAACGGAAGGCGATACCATTCGTTTCACCACAAGCGTTAGTGCAGAAAATTGTGCGAACATTTTAAACCATACATTGGTTGATACGCTTCCTTTGAATGTAACATACATCAGTGGAGGTACATACAACGCTGCGAATCGCACGGTTACTTTTGCGGTAAATTTGACAGCAGGACAATCACAGAACTACACCTTTTCGGTGAAAGTAAATGCTGGCGCTTATTCCCCTACGGTTACGCTATTTGAAGATTCGGCAAATGGTCTGAACCCCTCACCACTTTGGACTAAAAACAGCACTACCAACACCAATTGGCTTGTATCAAGTGGGCGTGCTTATAGTCCGAACACCGCCTATTTTTCATCTGCCACAAATTCAATTTCTGATCATAATATCACGCTCACTAATTCTATAGCACTTGGAAGCAACCCGCCTATGCTTTCATTCAGGCATTATTATGAGACTGAGGCGAGCTTGGATGGAGGTTTGCTTGAAATAAGCACCAATAACGGATCAACCTGGTCAGATATGTCACCCTACTTCATTGAAGGTGGATATAACAGTACGATGGATCCAAGCGCTCCAATTCCAAATCGACGTGCATGGACGGGAAGCAGTAACAATCGATTCATTCGAACTAAAGTAAACTTGGCACCTTTTGCAAACCAAAGCATCAAATTACGCTTCCGTTATGTTACAGACAATGGAACAAGTTTGGAAGGTTGGTATGTGGATGATATCGCAGTAAAAAATCAGGCATTGGTAGAAATCAAAAGTCAATTGTTCAACAACAACTCATTAAAACTAACAGTTGATACATTCACCATTCTTACCGAACCGAATCGATGCAGCAGTGCGGTAGTTACCGCAGATCCGGTTTCTGTGCTGGCTTGTAAGAACTCAACTATTCAATTACAGGGAACAGCTACCGGAACCGATGTTCGATATCAATGGCAGGTTAGTACCAATGGAGGAAATAGTTTCAGTAATTTGAACAATGAAATAACGTCAACGCTTACCCTAAGCAATGTGCAGTCTGCTTTGAATAATAATCGTTACAGACTGATTGTATTCAATGATTGTCCATCCCGAGACACTTCCTCTATTTCAATACTCTCCGTTTCAGATTCATTATATTTGAATCAATCTTTGGTTTCAACTTCTGTATGTGTTGGTGGCAATGCAAGTTTCACCGGTTCAGCATTGGGTACTGCAAACAGTTACCAATGGGAACAGAGTTCAGATAACGGACAAACCTATCAGATAATTCCTGGTGCAACTACCGCTTTCCTGAATTTAAGTAATGTTGCAGACAGCTTGAATGGACGAAAATATCGTTTGAAAATTACAGGTTGTAATGTGATTTATTCCAATGCTGCTGTGCTCACAGTGAACACCTCTGCCCGTATATTGAATCAACCAACGAACATCAGCGCATGCCCCGGTGGGAATGCAATTGTAACCGGAAGTTTCTCCGGGACCGATTTGATATTCCAATGGCAGGAAAGTACAGACAATGGCAACAATTATCAGGATATTGCAAATTCAAATAACGACACTTTATTCATCAATAATGTGAATGCAAGCTTCAATAACAGATTGTATCGTGTACGATTGAGTTCAGCGGTTTGTTCCGGTGCACTAACAACAACACCGGCCAGACTTTTAGTGAGTAATAGTGCCCTCATTATTCGTCAACCTATTACAAGTGATATATGCGCTGGAAATGAAGTTCGTTTTGTGGTTGCAGCCAGTGGAACCGGATTGCAATATCAATGGGAACAAAGCACCGACAATGGAAACATTTATTCTGCCATAGTCGGGGCTACCGATGATACTTTGATGTTGAGCAGTACCAGTTTAACTCAAAATGGAAATCGCTATCGTGTGGTGATTTCAAATACGTGTAGTGTAAATGGAGTTATTTCAGATGCAGTGACGCTCAACACTTTTCCACCGCTCGTATTCAGCCAACTACCACAATCTGTTGTTGCATGTTTGAATAACAATGCAACGTTTGCCGCAACCGTTAGTGGCAATCCTACCGGTTATCAATGGCAAGTGAGTATAGATAATGGAGCCAGCTTTTCTGATTTGAACGGTCAAAATAATGCTACGCTTACACTAAATAATGTTGGATCTAATTTGAACAACAATCTTTATCGATTAACAGGTAGAACGACTGTTTGTCCGGATGTTCAAAGTACAACAGCTTCTCTTATTGTTTCTTTGCCCGCTACAATCTCTCGACAGCCAAACGATACCGTTGCCTGCGAAAACAGCACTTTAAGTTTAGTTATTGATGCCGCATCAAATACTTCTTTGAGCTATCAATGGCAATCTCGCTCAGGAAGTGCTGCTTCGTTCGCTGATTTGAATGGTGAAACTTCGAGCATACTCACATTGAGCTCCATCTCTACGAATCAGGAGTACAGGGTCGCAGTTCAATCTGCATTATGTGATGCTGTTTATTCAGACAGTATAAAAGTTACGGTGTTGGCTCTTTCTGATATAAGCTTAAGTGCCAATCCTGGTTCCGGACTGATCAATGGAGAATCGATCACGCTCACGGCATCTAGTAATCCGGTATTGAGCGCATATAACTGGTTTAAGGATAATAATCAGATTGACGGTCAAACGGGTTCAAATTTGTTGGTAACGGAAACCGGTGTTTACTATGCAACGGGATCGGATGCAAATAATTGCCAGGCTATTTCTCCTGAAATCGTCATTCGTGATTCGGCAGTATCTCGCATCTCTGTTTTCCCTAATCCAAACAAAGGACAATTCAAGATTCGAATGGATGATTTCGGAACAGGTACTGCCCAGCGACAATTAACCATCTTTGACGCTAAGGGATCAAGGGTATACATAAAACAAGTTTTAGGCGTAACACCGAATCAAATTATCAATATACAAGCTAATTTACCTGGTGGATCTTACATCATTATTTGCACAGATGAGAAAGGTGAAATAAAATTGAATGAGAAACTGATTATTCTCTAATAAAAAATAAACTTATATCAAATCAAAAGCCCCCATTTTGGGGGCTTTTGATTTGACTGTACTTCGTCAAACACTTAATAAGTTTTAAAAGTGCTTG
>JBILCT010000222.1:0-3246 GCA_044353025.1 Ferruginibacter sp.
GGGAAGTGCCCGCGAAGAAATCGGAAAGAGTGGATTTGCACACTTCTTCGAGCACATGCAGTTTCAGGGAAGTGATCACGTAGGCGATGAGCAACATTTTAAAATCATTACTGCCGCAGGGGGTACACTAAATGGCAGCACCAATCAGGATCGTACCAATTACTACGAAACCGTACCTTCCAATCAGCTTGAAAAAATGATCTGGTTGGAAGCCGATCGTATGGGCTTTTTCCTGGACGCTGTTACACAACAAAAATTTGAAGTGCAACGCAGTACCGTAAAAAACGAACGCGGACAGAATTATGACAACCGCCCTTATGGCTTAGCAAGCGAATTCAGCAGCAAGAATCTCTATCCTTATGGTCATCCTTATAGTTGGCTCACCATTGGGTATGTCGAGGATTTGAATCGTGTGAATGTGGAAGACCTTAAAAATTTCTTCCTTCGTTGGTATGGACCGAACAACGCAACCATCACCATCGGTGGTGATATCAATCCGGCAGATGCATTGAATATGGTCAACAAATATTTTGGCAGTATTCCTCGCGGACCGGAAGTTAGTCCAACTATTTTGCCAGCAGTAAAAATGGAGAAAGACCGTTATATGTCATACGTCGATAATTATGCGCGCGTTCCATTGTTGTCAAAAACTTATCCAACGGTTGCGAACTATCATCCTGATATGGCAGCATTGACTTGTTTGGCTCAGATTCTCGGTCAAGGAAAAACTTCCATTCTTTATCAGCAAATGGTAAAGACCCAAAAAGCCCTGCAGGCAAGTGCAGGAAGTCGCTTGTCTGAGTTGGCCGGTGAGTTTAGTATTCAACTCGTTCCCCTGCCTGGAAAATCCCTGGCAGCCATGGATAGCATGTATAAAGAAGCATTGTTGGTTTTCGAAAAAAGAGGCGTAACAGACGAAGACATTGAAAAATTCAAAGGTGGAATTGAATCGCAATACATCAATGGATTACAGAGTGTTTCCGGAAAAGTATCTCAGCTTGCTGCTTTCCAAACATTTACCGGAAACCCGAATCAAGTGGGTAACATGCTGAAAATGTATCAGTCTGTAACCAAAGAAGATGTTTTACGTGTGTACAATACTTATATCAAGGGAAAACCAAGTGTTACTGTAAGTGTACTCACAAAAACTGATAAGAATGGTCCTGCCCAAGGAGACAATTACGTGGTAGACAGTTCAAAATATGATCGTCCGGATTACGGATATGAAGGATTAAAGTACAATAAAGGAAAAGACAATTTTGATCGCAGCATCATGCCGGGTACCGGTAAAAATCCGGTAGTGAAAGTTCCAAACTATTGGAAGAAAACACTGCCCAGTGGTGTAAGAGTGATTGGTGCAGATTACCAGGAATTGCCGATCATCAATATTTCAGTTGTAATTCCCGGAGGATTTTTATTGGAAGCCAATGATACCGCACATCTTGGTTTGGCCAGCTTTACGGGCAGCATGCTGAACGAAGACACAAAAAATTATACGGCAGAAAAAATGTCGGTTGAATTACAAAAACTGGGTAGCAGTATCAGTGTCGGTAACACCTTTGATGGCATGCGTTTTAGCATTCAAACATTGAAGAAGAACCTGGATAAAACCATTGCATTACTCGAAGAGCGCATGCTGCGTCCTAACTTCAGTCAGGATGCATTTACCAGAACGCAGAAACAAATTCTTGAAAGTTTCAAGCAATCCAAAGCACAACCATCAAGCATTGCCTCCAGTGTTTATGATAAACTGTTATACGGACCGGACAATATCTTGGGAATGGATGCTGACGGTGACGAACAAACGATTAAGAACATGACGCTTGCTGATATTCAGCGTTATTATGACAACAACATGACTTCCAAAGGCGCGAAGGTTGTGATTGTAGGTGATGTGAAAGAAGCGGATATTCTTCCTAAGCTGGCATTCCTGAATCAATTGCCTAATAAGACAATCGAAATGCCTAAAACAATTGCAAAACCTACTCAAACCAAAACAGCCATTTACTTGGTAGATGTTCCAAAGGCTGCACAAACTGAATTCCGCGTTGGACGTGTCATGGATATGAAATATGATCCGGTAGGAGAGTATTACAAGGCTGATCTGATGAACTATGTGTTGGGTGCAAATTTCAACAGCAGATTGAATCTGAATTTGCGTGAAGATAAAGGCTGGACCTATGGAGCGCGTTCTAGTTTAAGTGGAAACAAATATTCCGTAGAGTACACATTCAGCGCTGGTATTCGTGCGGATGCTACGGACAGTGCATTGACAGAAGTAATGAGAGAGATCAATCAATATGCGGCGAAAGGAATCACCAATGAAGAACTGAGTTTCATGAAGTCGGCATTAGGACAACGAGATGCGTTATTGTATGAGACGCCTGGTCAAAAATCCGGTTTCGTTGGAAGATTGCTGGAGTATAATCTGGAAGGAAATTATGTTGACCAGCAGAACGCGATCTTGGCAGGCATGACCAAAGCAGAAGTTGATGCGCTGGCGAAAAAATGGTTACAGACTGATCAGTATATCATTTTGCTGGTTGGAGATAAGAGTAAGATTCAGTCTGGTTTATCCAAATTCGGTTATGATATCGTAGAGTTGGATACGGACGGAAATAGAAAATAATTACCGGGTTTGAAGAATGGTATTGTAAACACCATTCCAAAGTCCGATTCTTGATTCTAAAGCGGCAACAGTTGATTCTGTTGCCGCTTTCCAATATATGGGATCTGTGCAACAAAGTTGGCAAGTCATATCAATGGCCAAATGGCTGTGGTGATCACCATCTACTTCAATGTGTCTTTCTAAATAATATTTGAACAAAGATAGATTTCCGGGAAATTGACTTTCCTGGTCTGCGATCAGTGCAATAAACATGTTAGGAATCAGATCTTCTCTTCCAAAGGTGAAAGTGGCAGCCAAAGCATGTGTTTTTCCCTCATGGATAATTTTGAAAGTCTGACGAACAAAATCACGCGCTGCCAATGGTACGTTTGCTTTTTGAAAGGCAGTTTCCAAATCTCCATCTAATTTGAGTGATTCAATAAAAACCTGGATAGGTTCTGTGTTCGCGCCAGCTTGATTCATCGCTTTTAAGTACAACTCAAAATGACTGAGTCGATTTCCATCCGGATCTACATCGGACTCTTCGCCCACTACGATTTCATTGATCAGAAATCGGGTATTGGCTGAACCTACCGGAAACCATGGAGCAGATGTGCAAGTCAGTTTGTTTTGTAATG
>JBILCT010000223.1:0-3242 GCA_044353025.1 Ferruginibacter sp.
AGTTTATGTGCATGATTCGAACCCGCTGAAGTTTGGTTACCTTATATCCAAGCGCTTCACACATCTTTCGAATCTGCCGATTCAGGCCTTGTACCAAAATGATGCTAAATGATTGTCTGCCTGTCTGCTTCAATTTGCAAGGAAGGGTTTGTTTTCCATCAATCACCACTCCACCTGCCATTTTTCGCAAAAAAGCGACATCGATTGATTTGTCTACCTGCACCAAATATTCTTTTTCATGCTGATTACCTGCACGCAAAATTTTATTGACGATATCTCCATCATTCGTTAGAAAAATAAGTCCTTCAGAGTCTTTATCCAGTCTGCCAATCGGAAATATGCGTTTTGGATAATTGATGTAGTCAATGATATTATCCCGCGTGTTGGTGTCTGTAGTTGTGGTTATCCCTTCCGGTTTATTGAAGGCCATCACGATAAACTTTTCTTTCTGTGGCGCCTTCATCCGAACACCGTCCACATATACTTCATCACCCGGACGATATCGATTCGCCACACTTGCCACCTTATCGTTGAGGTGAACTCTACCGGCTTCAATCAGTGCATCCGCTTCGCGTCTGGAACAATAGCCCGTACTGCTGATGAATTTATTTAAAGATTTATCCAAGGAATAATTATGAGGGATGAAATTACTCAATAAAATTGGAACCTTAATTGGGATACTTACAATTGTGATTGAAAACGCACAATCTGTTCTTTTTTGTCAATAGAGAATCTTTGACGATTTCTCATTATAAAAAATCAGCTTACTAAACCTGTTGTATTAAAAACTTGATTCTATGCGCATTTATTTATGTTGCTAATTGTCAAATTGGTCAACTGTAGTCCAATGATATCCACCACTCATTTCTTTAATGAAAGTCGCATGTCATTTTAATTAACACACCTTCTCTGCATAAATTGTCTAATTTCATACATTCTTTCCAAAAGACATTTCATGCTAAGCTCCGGATACATATTCACCTCCTTTAATTCGCCTGAAAATTCCATTTTTGACAAGCTTTTAGAGGTATTTCTTGAACTTGTCACGCATACTTCCGGAGATATTAATGAAGTTATGGATTGGCTCAGGATACTTGATAAGGAGTATGCGCTGACAAATGATGAATACACCTTGGATGATTTCGTGGAAGAATTAAAACAGAAGGGGTATTTGCGTGAGGAAATCACTCCCGATAAAAAAAATCAAACAACGATCACTGCTAAAACAGAAAGGGCTTTGCGAAAAAGCGCTTTGGATCAGATATTCGGTAAAATAAGAAAAACCGGGCTTGGAAATCACAAATCCAAAAAGAGTGGTCAGGGTGATGAATTGACAGGAGAATTCAGGGATTTTGAATTTGGTGATACGATTGAAAATATTTCATTTACCGAGAGCTTCAAAAAGGCACAAATAAATAATGGCATAGGAGACTTCCGCTTAACGGAGCAGGATCTTGTTGTTGAGGATACGCATCACAAATCGCAAATGAGCACAGTGCTGATGATAGACATAAGTCACAGTATGATTTTGTATGGAGAAGATCGGATAACTCCTGCAAAGAAAGTAGCTATGGCATTGGCTGAGCTTATTACAACTTGCTATCCAAAAGATACATTGGATGTAATCGTTTTTGGAAATGATGCCTGGCCGATTAAAATAAAAGACCTGCCTTATTTACAAGTCGGACCTTATCATACCAATACGGTATCAGGACTTGAGTTGGCCATGGATATTCTTCGCAGAAAAAGAAATACCAATAAACAAATATTCATGATCACAGATGGCAAACCAAGTTGTTTGAGAATGCCTGATGGACAATATTATAAAAACAGTAATGGTTTGGATGCAATGATCGTGGAAAAGTGTTACAACATGGCAGCACAAGCCAGGAAAATGCATATCCCCATCACTACTTTTATGATCGCGAAAGACCCTTATTTACAAGCTTTCGTTGATGAATTTACAAAATCAAATAAAGGCAAAGCCTTCTATACAGGATTAAAGGGTTTGGGGGAAATGATTTTTCATGATTATGAATCAAACAGAAAAAAAAGAATCAAATAAGATAATGAATACGAAACCGAAAACACTTGGAGAACTGAAAGCATCCGGATATAGCTTTAAAAGCATAAAAGATGAACTAAGGGATAATCTGATAAAGTCATTACAATCCGGAACGCCTACATTTCCTGGAATTCATGGGTATGAGTTAACCGTTATTCCACAATTGGAACGGGCCATTCTTTCCAAGCATAATATTAATTTATTGGGATTGCGTGGTCAAGGTAAAACCAGAATCGCCCGCTTAATGGTTCAACTACTGGATGAATATATTCCCGTTGTGGCCGGAAGTGAGCTAAATGATGATCCTATGGATCCCATCAGTCGGTTTGCAAAAGATTTGATTAACAAAGAAGGAGACAATACACCTATTCAATGGTTACATAGGGAAGATCGTTTTTTTGAAAAATTAGCAACCCCTGATGTCACCATTGCTGATTTGATTGGAGATATTGATCCTATCAAGGCTGCCAATTTAAAACTGAATTATGCCGATGAAAGAGTGTTGCATTTTGGAATGATTCCTCGTGCCAATCGTTGCATTTTCGTAATCAATGAACTGCCAGATTTACAAGCCAGGATACAGGTAGCGCTGTTTAATATCCTAGAAGAAGGGGATATTCAGATTCGCGGATTTAAATTGCGAATACCGCTTGATGTTCAGTTTGTATTTACTGCAAATCCTGAGGATTATACCAATAGAGGAAGCATTGTGACTCCCTTGAAAGACAGAATAGGTTCTCAAATTTTGACACACTATTCTTCTGATATTGCTACCGCAAAGAAAATCACTGACCAGGAAGCATCAAAATTGGAATTACGACATTCCAATGTTTATGTACCTGAGTTGGCTAAGGATGTAATCGAGCAAATAGCTTTTGAAGCCCGCCGAAGTGAATACGTGGATTACAAGAGTGGTGTAAGTGCCCGGATGAGTATTACGGCCTATGAGAATTTAGTGAGTACGGCTGAGCGTAGGGCTTTATTGAACAACGAACAAAAAACCACGGTACGATTTAGTGATTTAATGGGCATGATTCCTTCCATTACAGGAAAGGTAGAGCTTGTATATGAGGGGGAGCAAGAGGGTTCATCATTTGTGGCCAATCATCTGATAAGTCAGGCAACTAAAACACTATTTACAACCTATTTTCCAAAGATTCAAAAGCTCAAAAAGAAA
>JBILCT010000224.1:0-3237 GCA_044353025.1 Ferruginibacter sp.
TTTATTGAGCAAACCTTTTTTTCGATGATAAGCACCATAGCCTAAAACAATTTCGGTTTCATCTTGATAAGTGCTCTGCATAGAATGTATCCAATGCTCACTTGCAGGCATGCAATCTGCATCTGTTAGTAAAACAATTTCATGTTTGGTAGATTTAACGCCAACTGCCAGTGGGAATTTTTTCCCCGGGATCATCTTGGCTTCTTGTTGCAGCTCGATAATTTGAAGTTGCCGAAATTCTTTTTGAAAAGCTTCCAGGATGTATTTGCTTTCATCAAAAGAATTATCATTTACCACAATCACTTCGTGTGTGGTTGGATAATCCTGAATCAAAACACCCGGTAAATTATTGGTCAGATTATCAGCTTCATCGCGCGCGCATATCACAACGCTGACAGCATGGGTTCTTGAACTGGCCAGGGGCTTTGTTTTATACAAAGCCAATCTCAGAAATAAAAAAAGATGATAACACAAAGGGATGAGTGTGATCAGCGCAAAAACAGAAAAAATGAGTTGAGGGATTGTAAAAGGCAACGAATCAATATTCATCCGGCAAAAATAATGGATTGACAACAAGTGATTCTCAATGATTCTGAGAAAGCCCTACATATCTTTGCAAACTATATGGCAGCTTTATCTTTTACGTTGGAGCAAACAGACGAACACAGCAAGGCGAGGGCTGGTGTGATTCAGACTGATCATGGACAAATACAGACTCCCATTTTCATGCCGGTTGGTACGGTAGGAAGTGTAAAAGCAATCACGCAACAACAGCTTCGTCAAAATATTGACGCATCCATTATTTTAGGGAATACCTATCATCTTTATTTGCGTCCGGGATTACAAACCCTTGAAATGGCAGGAGGATTGCATCGATTCATGGGGTGGGACCGTCCTATTTTAACAGACAGTGGTGGATTTCAGGTATACTCACTTGCCAAAAGTAGGAAGATCAAAGAGGAGGGAGTGGTATTTCAATCGCACATTGATGGAAGCAAACATCTCTTCACACCTGAGAATGTGATGGATACCCAGCGATCCATAGGGGGAGACATCATCATGGCTTTTGATGAATGTCCGCCGGGTGGAAGCGAATATGGTTATGCAAAAAAATCGATGGAGCTAACGCATCGTTGGTTAGACAGATGCTGGGACAGATTTCATAGTACACCTGACCGTTATGGTTATACGCAGAATTTGTTTCCCATCGTGCAGGGTGGGGTGCATCCGGATTTGCGAAAAGCATCTTGCGATTACATTTCATCCAAAGGTGCTGTTGGAAATGCGATTGGTGGCTTGAGTGTGGGCGAGCCCATCGAAAAAATGTATGAGATCTGTGCGTTGTGTTGCGAACATCTCCCTAAAGATCGTCCACGTTATTTGATGGGCGTTGGTACTCCCTGGAATATTTTGGAGGCAATATCCATGGGGGTTGATATGTTTGATTGTGTGATGCCTACCAGAAATGGAAGGAACGCCATGTTGTTTACCGCTGATGGGGTGATTAATATTGATAATAAAAAATGGGAACACGATTTCAGTCCGATTGACGAAACGATTGACTGTGAAACCAGCGCATACTATTCCAAAGCATATTTACGACATCTGATGAAGGCCAATGAATTTTTGGGTCTGACCATTGCAAGCATCCATAATCTTGCCTTTTATTTGTGGCTGGTTAGAACAGCGAGAAAGCAGATCATGCATGGGAATTTCAATGTCTGGAAAAACGAGATGGTGGAAAAAATGCAGCAACGCAAATAAAATAACGTTAAGGTTCCCTTTTAATTTTTCCGATCTCAATCCATAAATGATATCTTTAATTGTTCAAAAAAAAATGAAATGAAGAAAATAAGTTTTTTATGTATGTTATTTGTTGCCAACCAATTGATGGCGCAACCTGTTCAAAATGCAAGCATTCCCAAGGATGCACCAGTAGACGTTATGATAACAGATTTCAAAGACAATCCATTGCCCAATGAAATCATGATTTTTAGAAGCAAAAACAAGGATCGTGAATTTCAGGGGATGACCAACGATCAGGGGAAGTTTTCAACCAGACTTCCTTCAGGAGACGTGTATAATATTTTCATCATGGGGTTCAAGGATTCAACGAGTATTGATTCACTGGTCATTCCGGCTTTGGAAGGAAACAAGTACTACAAAAATCCATTTATTGTAACATACCAGTTTCAGCCTGCCAAGAGTTTTGTCTTGGAAAATTGCAATTTCGATAATGGCAAATCAACATTACAGGAATCAGCTTACCCGGTTTTGGATGAGTTGGTTGCTTACATGAAAAGAAAAGATGATGATCGAATAGAATTGGGTGGTCATACAGACAATGTTGGTAATCCGGCAAGTAATTTGAAACTTTCGCAAGACCGTGCCAATACCGTTAGAGATTATCTGGTAGAAAAAGGAATCGATCCCAATAGAATTGTAACCAAAGGGTATGGTCACACCAAGCCTATTTCTAAAAACAACACCGCTGAGGGCCGCGCAGAAAACAGGCGTACGGAAGTTACTATTTTGGAATAATTTTCTCTTTAATGCAAATAAAAAAAAGGAGGCAATTTGCCTCCTTTTTTTTATTTGCTTGTGCTGAATTATTGAATGGAAGAGCTCATGAGTTCATCCGTGTTGTTTGTATTCACCACCTCTTGAGTACCTTGTCCAGGGATTGGGATTGTTACCGAAGCAACGATGTTAGCTGTACGTTTGATTAAGCCATATTTGGGAGAATGATATTCATTCACGTTTTGGGTGGTAAATGAAACTGGAATATTAAACACGGCTACAGCCAGAGAAGCACTCAGTATTTCTATTTTGGTATTGATCACGTCGGTATAATCTTTTCCATTGATACCTAATGTACCACCTTTTGATACTACTGTGGTGCGAACACTTGCAGTAAGTGTTGCGGTTTGACCTTGGAAATCTAGGGTAGATACAACGGGTGTAGTCCAAGCTGTTCCGGCTGAAACATTGTCTGCCATGTATTTATTTTCGTAAGAAATACCAAGAATGTTGTCAATTTGATAGTAGTCGGACCCTACTGCTGTTCTGTAAATACTCTCACCGTAAGAAGTCGTGTATACAGTATAGCTTTTGCCAAAGGCAGCTGTGTCACGACCGGCACAGGTAACAGTGTAATCTTCATTGGCAGTTGGATTAACCAGGTCGGTGTAACGATAATTCCAGGTTGTACCTGCAGTTTTGGTAAGATAGCTGCCA
>JBILCT010000014.1:0-11093 GCA_044353025.1 Ferruginibacter sp.
CCATTTTAATGCCAGCAATGGTTCCGCCGGCATTGCTATGATCCCCACTAAGAACCACGGGGAAGAAATTATTTTTCAGGGTTTCAGAAACAGACTTGCTTATTTTCTCGTACATGTTCAAAACGCCGTGTATTCGCTTCGCATAAGGCGATTGGATGGGTTCGAACAATAAATTGTTTTCGTGCTCAATCTTTTCTGAAGGGAAATGAATAAAAAAGTTACTCATGAAGTCGAGTCCTGCAATTTTTATGGCATCAATTCCCAGGCTTGCGCCTCTGGTTCCTGCACCTAATTCTGAAGGCACTTCAATTAATTTTATATTCTTCATATAGCGAAAATAGGGTGTTCCCTCAACAAAAAGAAACATCCCGATTAGCCATTTCGGATTTTTAGTTGTCCGGTTATCGCCAAAACCTCGAATCGGAAGAACAATTCTTCGCTGTACCAATCTTCTTTTCTTGTGCTTTGAATCACATTTCTATGCTCCGTCATGGTATATGCAAAATGCTTTAAATCCTCTTCTGAATCCCAAACACTAAAAGTAGCCTGTTTTATCCAAGGGATTTCGCCAAATCCAAGGGAGAAGAAAAAACCCTTGGCCCCAGATAACGTTGATGCAACAGGTGCCACTCTGGTCCAAAATGCTTTCAATTTGCTTGGTCTGATGGTCGCTCTTGTTAGTGTTGCAATTTTGTTGTTTGTATCAGATTTTGTTCCAGGGATAAATGGATTAGAACCATCCCAAAGTCCATGCCCCTGAAGGGGACGTAAAAAAATATAAGACAGATTTTTAACGAATAACATATTCCATGTGCGGAACAGGGGTCCTAAAATGGAGTTTACGCGATTTTCATCGTACGAATCCATTGAGTCGATGTTAACGAGAATGACCCATTGGTGTAAATCGGGGATGATGTCGAAAGTCCCGTTTTTGCCACTTCCCATGAGTTTATAAAAGGAAATCTTTTTGTTCCAAAAGAATGGCAGATGGAACAAAGCCATGGAAAGAAAAGCAAATGGGATAGACCAAGTTCGATATCTAGCTACGATTATAATTGTGTTCATGAGATTGGGGAATAAAAAAGCTCCGGATATTAACGTCCGGAGCCTTTAAAAGTTTATTCTTTCTTTATGATTAGAATTGCTCTAGTTTGCTGAAGAAGAAATCTCCTTCAATTGCAGCATTTTCATTGCTGTCGCTTCCGTGGATTGCATTTTCTCCGATTGAAGCGGCAAATAATTTACGGATGGTTCCATCAGCTGCTTGAGCAGGATTGGTAGCTCCGATTAAATTGCGAAAATCTTCAACAGCGTTTTCTTTTTCAAGAATAGCTGCAGTTATTGGTCCGCGGCTCATGAATTCCACAAGCTCACCGTAAAAAGGTCTTTCTTTGTGAACCGCATAAAATTCACCTGCTTTTTCTGCACTGAGGTGCAACATTTTCATGGCTACGATTCTGAATCCCGCGTGGTTGATCATTTGCAGAATGGCTCCAGTGTTGCCTTTTAAAGTGGCATCTGGCTTGATCATGGTAAAAGTTCTGTTGGTTGTCATTTTTTCTGAATTTTGCGCGCAAAGATAACCTTGTTTTTGCATGTTATCATGAAATTTTCACAGAAAGCACAATAAAACCTAAATTTGCGACCCAACATGCAAGCAATCAACCTGATTTTTCCCGAATTACTCAATAATCCCGCTAAGGTGGTAATCACCACCCATCAAAAACCCGACGGCGATGCCATGGGCTCGTCTCTTGGGCTATATCATTTTTTACTCCATTTCGGCCACACGGTTCAAGTGATTTCTCCAACCAATTGGGCGAGTTTCATCGCTTGGATGCCGGGCTGTGATGCAGTAATCGATTATGAAAAAGAAACCGCAAAATCAGACGCTTTAATTGCAGAAGCAGATTGGATTTTCTGTCTTGACTTCAATACCTTGGTTAGAACCAAAAAAATGGAGCCATCTTTGGCTTCATCCAAAGCGAGAAGAGTGCTAATAGACCATCATCAACAACCTCAGGTAGAAATGTTTGCCTTTGGAGTTAGTGATACATCTAAGAGTTCAACTGCAGAAATGGTTTACGACTTCATTTTGTCGTCGGGTCGTGCAGACCTGATAGACCAAACCATCGCTCAATGTTTGTATGCAGGTGTTATGACAGATACGGGTTCTTTTCGTTTTCCATCAACATCAGCCGACGTTCACAGAATGGTGGCGGGATTGAAAGATAAAGGACTTCAGCACAGCGTGGTGCACGAACATTTGTATGATAATTTTTCTGAAAGCAGACTTCGTTTTATCGGAAATACATTGCTTAACAGGATGCAAGTATTTTACGAATACAACACAGCATTGATTGCCATACCTCAGGCAGACCTAATCAAATACGAGATTAAGACGGGAGATACAGAAGGGTTGGTTAACTATCCGCTAAGTATTGAAGGAATAAAATTTGCAGCCATTATTATAGATAGAGGAGAAGAACGTAAATGTTCTTTTAGAAGTAAAGGAGATTTTGATGTAAATACATTTGCCAGAAACCATTTTGATGGAGGCGGACATTACAATGCTGCTGGTGGACAAAGCAGAGAAACATTAGAAAATGTTGTTTCAAAATTCATAAAAACATTACCAGAATACAGAGATTCATTAACCACATATTCATTTTAAAAATCAAATACAATGCTCAAAATCAGATCAGTAATTTCGGCGCTAGCTTTGGTAGTACTCGTTGCTTCCTGCCAGCAATCCTTTAAGAAAGGAGAAAAAGGAATCGAATACAAAATCATCTCAGAAGGGAAAGGTGCAAACATCAAAATAGGCAATTTTCTCAGAATGCACATCAGTCAATTGATCAGCAGCGGAAAGAAAGATTCCTTGCTGAATGATACACGCAAAAACGGAATGCCAATCATTGAATCATTCGATTCAACTTCCATTCCGCCAGAGTATATCACCATTTTGAGTCAGATGAAAAAAGGAGACAGTTTGATTATGCGACTTCTTGCAGATTCTATGTTTGCAGAAAATCCAGGATCTATGCCTCCGTTCATAAAAAAAGGAGATTATTTCATAACCACTGTTCGTTTGTTGGATGTTTACAACACATCAGCAGAAATGGAAAAAGCGAAAATGCAGGATTTTATGGATAAGCAAAAAAAGGATTCCATAGATAACATCGAAATCTTTAAAAAACAAGATGCTGAATTAACTGCTTATTTCAAGAAAAACAACATCACCAATCTACAAAAAACAGCATCTGGCGTTTATGTTCAGATTCTTCAACCAGGGACTGGTGCTACTATAGATACATCAGTGGTTGTAACAACCAACTATACCGGAAGAACAATGGATGGTACTCTTTTCGATAGCAATACTGATCCTTCTAAAGGGCACGTAGAACCATTCAACGTGAATCTAACAGACGATGTAGAATTGGGAGCGGGTGTAATTAAAGGTTGGACAGACGGGTTGAAAATGCTGAACAAAGGAGCAAAGGCGAAATTTTATATTCCATCGCCACTCGCTTACGGAAAACAAAAAGTAGGTAACGACATCAAAGAAAATTCAATTCTTATTTTTGATATTGAGGTTGTAGATGTGTTGAACCGCGCTCAGGCAAAAGCCGTAGTTGAAGCAAAAAAGAAAATGATGAAAGCGAAACAAGAACGCTTTTACGACAGCATTAAAAAAGCAATGCCGGACACAATTGAATCAGTTGAAAAAATCAAGTGATAATATATTTAAGAAGTGTAAATATCATTTTATATAAAAAAAGGCCGCAATTGCGGTCTTTTTTTATGCCTGAAGTTTATGGTAAAATCTACTTGATTTTCTCTGTAAGTAAAATGGCTTCTTTGGCTTCTTTTACATCATGTACCCTTACTATTTTTGCTCCTTGTAATAAGGCAATAGTATGTAAAACGGTCGTTCCATTTAATGCTTCTGAAGCTGAAGAATTGAGGGTTTTATAAATCATACCTTTTCGTGAAACACCTGCAAGGATTGGACAATTAAGAATGGATAATTGGTTCAAATTTTTCAGCAAAGAAAAATTATGATCCATGGTTTTTCCGAAGCCAAATCCGGGATCAATAATGACATCAACGATTCCTGCCTTTCGGCATTGGTCTAATTTTGGGATGAAAAAATCGATGATGTCTGTTGTTACCTCATTGTAAGTTGGGTTATCCTGCATGGTTTCGGGTCTTCCTTGCATGTGCATACAGATATAAGGTAATTTATTTTCTCCTACCCATGGAATCATCCGCGCATCCAATTCCCCAGCACTGATGTCGTTGACAATAGAAACTCCAGCCTCAAAAGCTGCTTGTGCAACAGGCTGGTGGTAAGTGTCAATCGACAAAATCATATCGGGTAGATGCTGTCGCAAAGCATGAATTACGGGCAAAACACGCTTCATTTCTTCATCGGCGTCAATTCTTGTACTTCCCGGACGACTGCTTTGTCCGCCTATATCGAGTATGTCGGCGCCTTCTTTTTGCATTTTTTGTGCCTGAAGGAGAAGATTTTCTGTGCTGAGGTTGGGGGAGCCGTCGTAAAAAGAATCAGGGGTACAGTTGATGATGCCCATGATTTTTGGGGTGTTCAGATCAAGTAGTGTGCCTCGGCAATTTATCGTGTACATTGTTGCAGTATTTGTATTTTTGTAGCGCAAGTATCGCAGTTGTAAAGATACCATGCACACAATTAAAATGTCTGACCAATCCACTCAAATACAGTATCAGCAAATTATTTCGATTTGTAGAGATACATTTTTAAAGAAAGCAAAAGATTATGGTACTTCATGGCGGGTGTATAGAACGATTTCTATAGCTGATCAGATTTTTATTAAAGCCAGAAGGATTCGTACCATTCAGGAGAAGAAACAGCAGCGCATAGAAGATGGTATTAAAAGTGAATTTGAGGGGATTCTGAATTATGCCGTAATCGGTCTGATTCAGTTGTCGCTTGGGGAACAAGGACCCGAGGAGCTAGCTACGGAGATGGTGGCAGAAAAATATGACGAGCAGATTATTATGGCTAGAAAGTTGATGGGGGATAAGAATCACGACTACGGAGAAGCATGGAGAGATATGAGTCAGGAAAGTTTTGTAGATCTCATTTTAGCCAAACTCTTGCGAATCAAACAAATTCTCGCCAATGATGGTAAAACCCTGGTGAGTGAAGGCATTGCCTCTAATTTTCTTGATATCTTAAACTATGCGGCATTCGGTTTGATCCTTATCGCCGAAGGTAAGCATGGTCAATAACACTAACTGATTAAGAGAATCCTATTATTTTTCAAAAGAAAACAATAATTTTCTATTTTGAATCCTAAAACGAACCCACATGAATTCAATGCATAAATACCTTCCTTGGACTTTTAGAATCATTGTTTCCGCCTTGTTTTTGCTTTCTGCGGTTGCTAAATCCTATCCGATTTGGGCATTCGAAAAACAGATTGTAGATCTCGGAATTGTAGATTGGTGTTCAGCTCCATATTTTTCAAGATTGATAATTGCATTGGAATTGGCTGTATCAGTTGCCATTTTACAAAAGAATTTTTTGAAATCATTTATAATTCCGGGAACGATTTTATTGCTTGCCGTTTTCTGTACACACTTAGCCATTCAGATGGTTCAATTTGGTGCAATGAACGGAAATTGCGGGTGCTTTGGACAGCTAATTCCCATGACGCCACTAGAGGCATTCATTAAAAATATCCTGACCATTGGTATGCTGATTTATATATTCAGAAAAGTAAATCAACATGAAAAAGGACAAAACAGATGGGAAGTAGTTACATTGATTTACAGTGCATCTGCATGGCTGATGTTTATGATGTTTCCATTCGCTCCATGTAAAACAGAGACAACTCAAAAAGATATTCCACTTGCTTTTTCAGCAGATTCATTGGGGATTGGCACTGAAAATGATGTAGTAGTAATTTCAGATTCAATTTCCAAAGACACGATGTTGAATCCAGAGAGATCAATCATTGATTCATCAAAGCTGAAAGGAAAAGATACCACATCAAAGAAAACAATACCTCAAGGTCCGGCTAAGACAACTTCAAAATTTTCAATCTACCACGATTTCAATGGCAAAAAAGTGAATTTGGATGAGGGAGAAAAAATAGTTTGCCTTTTTGTGCCAGGTTGCGACCATTGCAGAGATGCCGCCAAAGAGATGGTTAAGGTTTCTAAAAAAGGAGGTTGGCCACAAGGGTATATTCTGTTTATGAATGAAGAGTTATTTAAGATTCCAGAATTTTATCAAGAAACAGGAATAAAGTACCCCTATCATGTAATTGATGATATTCCAGAATTCTTCAAGTTGCTTGGTAATAATGCAACTACTCCAGGAGTAAATTATTTGTGGAACGGCAATATCATCAAATCTTATGAGGGGATAGGAGAGAATCAATTCAAAGTTGAAGAATTCAACAAAGTCATTCAAAGTCAACATAAATGACAACGCCTATGAAATGGGTAGGGATTTTTAAGAAATTGCGATTCGTTTCATTCATCTCGTCTCTCTTGGGCGTTGTTTTTCTGATTTTTTTTCTCTTTCAAATATTGGGTGATCCAACTAAAATGATTGTTGGACAAAGCGCCAATAAAAAAAGCCTCGAAAACATTCGTAAAGACATGAATCTAGACCAACCCGTTTGGACAAGATTCATATATTATGTGAATGATGTTTCACCGCTCTCTTTTTATAACAAACAGACAATTGAAAGGAAAGAAATCAAAGGGATAATAATTGGAGATCAGAACTGTTTTGTAATTAAATGGCCTTATTTGGGTAGGAGTTACCAAAGCAAGCAATGGGTTTCTGGACTGTTGATGCAAGCGCTTTTTGCGACCTCATTATTGGCTTTTGCAGCTATGTTTTTCGCTATTTTGATAGGCATACCACTTGGAGTATACGCATCCGTTTATAAAGGGCGGATGGTCGATACTTTTATACAAGTTTTGGGCGTTATTGGTACATCAGCACCTAGCTTTTTTATAGGTTTGATGGTTGCATTTTTGGGCGGTATGGTGTTTCAGAAATTTACAGGGCTCAATTTTAACGGTAGTTTGTATGAAGTAGATCCGACAAGCGGAGAAAAGATTGTAGCAATCAAGAACATCATTTTGCCATCTTTAGCCCTTGCGCTTAGGCCCTTGTCTATGATCATGCAGATGACGAGGAGTTCGATGCTTGATGTATTGAATCAAGATTACATTCGTACCTCAAAAGCAAAAGGATTATCTAATAAATCGGTCCTATTCAAACACGCGCTTCGAAATGCACTGAATCCCATACTCACGGGGATTACGGGATGGACTGCCGAACTTCTTGCAGGCGCTTTTTTTATTGAATTTATTTTTGGATGGCAGGGCATAGGGAAATTAACGGTTGATGCCCTCGAAAAACTGGATTGGCCAGTGCTGAATGGAGCAATCTTGTTAAGTGCCATTATTTTTATCGCCACACAATCCCTCACAGATTGGCTCCAAAGAATACTTGATCCACGTATAAAATGATGGTTTTTTAAGAGATGGGATCTTCGTTTTTTACTTTGGCATACATTTTGTTATTGTTTGATTGCATTGTCGTTTACTCGCCTAAAGAAGCAATAAAAATGATTTCTATTCGTTAGTAAACCAATCCTAACCGGTTGAAGGGGAAATGATGATTTAGTTATTCCTTTTTCGGCCTGATCCTTTAACAACCAAATGAAAAACCAATGAAAAAGCAATTTCTTATTCTGAAGTCAATTCTTCTTCTTTTTATCTTCACTCAAAACGCCAATGCCAGAAAATTTTATTTTAGTTCTGTTTCCGGCTCAAATACGAGAACATTGGCTCAGGCTCAAAGCATCAACACCCCTTGGGCTTCTGTATCCGTATTGGGTCAATACATAACTTCCGGCAGCAGAACTTTTTTACCTGGAGACACTTTCGCTTTCAAGTGTGGTGAGGTTTTCGCTAATGGACCTGATCAATATTTTGGTAGTTTGAAATGGTGGAACAGGCAATTGTCTGGCAGTACATATTTCACTGCACCAAGCGGCACAGCTCAAAATCCTATCGTTTTTACTTCTTATGGAATTGGAGAAAAGCCTAATTTTCTTTTTCCATATCCATCCACATCCACTCAAGGGACCAGCCAAAGACATAGATATTGTCTGACATTTGAAGGTGTAAAACACATCATTTTCGATGGTTTGCAGTTTAATGATTTTAGATTTAACGTGAATGATAAAGTTACTCCGGCATATACTTCTGCCGGTTTGTTGCTTGGTGAAAACTCAGAGGCAACCAAAGTAAGTAACATGACGGTAAAGAACTGTTACTTTTCTAACATTGGTTACGGAATCATTTCTACCGGTAGTTACATAACCATTGAAAACAATGTGTTCATTAATATGAAAAGTGTCGGGGATACGTCAGGTAGTACTGATATCGGTTCTGATCCCATTCAGCCTTCAGGTTCACATTACCTGATCAAAGGAAATTACATGAAAGGGGGGTGGTCATACAGTGGTTCAACAGGAACTGGAGGAGGTAAAGTAGGTGGTGCGATTGAGGTTATAAATGATTTTGACAGCAGCTTGATTATCTATAACATCATGATTGATCATGATGGCGCAATGGAATTTGGTTCTAATACCGGGGTGACTCATGGAGCAGATGACGACACATTTGCTTATAATATTTTTATTAATACGAGTGTCATTGCATATTATCATACGGGTAGCAGTTATTTCGCGGCACATCATTCCAATCAACATTATTGGAATAATGTTTGGATTTCCAACAACAAATCCAGGATGTCCGGTCCAAGTTTTGGATCCGATACATATGGTGATGGTCAAAGTTTTTCACAATTTTTAAATTGGCCAACACTACCACGCAACCCGACTCCTAATAATTATGGTGGTTGGCGAGTTATTCAATACACATCTGATGCCGGAGTCAATGCTGATACAATCATTGACATGAGTAATAATATTTTTTGGTGTACACATGCGCTTCAGATGAAATATTCTGGAAGAACAAAAATCAAGTACAGAAATAACCTTTATCGATTAAGTGGAGGTGCTGTACTTGGTGCGGCACTAGACGCAGGGGAGATTCTTACAAGTCATCAAATATTTTCAGACACATCATCATTATTTCCTGAGAATTGGAACCTAAGACTTCCTCAAAGCAGTCCTGCAATAAACATGGGAAGAATTGTCCCTTTGTCAATGAATGATTTAGCAGGAAATGCAATTTCCGGTAATCCAGATGCAGGAGTGTATGAGTATGTTAGTTCAAGTATCACAAATCCTCCTCTGAATGCTACAGCTACATTTAGCCCGATTTTGTGTTATAATGGGACAACTAATGTAAACGTATCTGCAAACGGAGGGGTTTCCCCCTACACTGGAATCGGGAGTTTTACGGTAGTTGCCGGTAGTCATAGATTCATCGTTTCTGATGCTAATGGATTAAAAGATACTGTTTGGGTAACTGTTACTGAACCGAGTGTTATATCGCCACAAGTGACTACTGGAACTATAGCTGTTTTTGGAGGGACTACAACGGTAACGATAAACGCAACTGGGGGTGTGGGAAGTTCGTACCAGTATAAACTTAATTCCGGTGCATTTCAAAACTCCAATGTATTTTCTGGAGTTCTTGCTGGTACTCATATCGTTTCAGTAAAGGATTTGAATGATTGTATTGGTGCAAGAACTTTTACCATAACCCAACCATCAACTCAACCATTGTCTGTAAACGTCATAACAGGTTCAATACTTTGCAATGGTGGACAAACCAATGTTACAATCACCGCAAGTGGTGGAATACCGCCATATACAGGAATTGGTACATTTAGTGTTGCTGCAGGAACGTACAATTATACCATCAGAGACAACGCCGGAACACAGATAACAAGAACAGTGATCATCACACAGCCTATAATATTGTCTGTTTCTGCAACCTCAGGAACAATTGCTCAATTTGGCGGTACAACATCAATTTCCGTAAATGCATCAGGTGGTACATCTCCATATTCATACCAGTTGAACTCCGGATCTTTTCAAACAGGATCTTCATTTAGCTCCGTTAGAGCAGGTAATTATGTCATTAGTGTCAAGGATGCCAATAATTGTATTAGAACAACCACATTGACTATAACAGAACCTTCAATGCAACCTCTTAATGCAACTGCCACAGCTGTTCCGATTTCTTGCAATGGAGGTTCTACTTCTGTTCAAGTATCTGCTACAGGAGGAGTTCCACCTTATGTCGGGATTGGCAATTTTCAAGTATTTGCTGGAAGTTACAACTACATTATCACAGATGCTGCTGGTAATCGAGATACAACCACGTTAAATCTTTCTCAACCAGCCACTATTGTTGTCTCTGCCAACTATAGTGCAATTCTTACTACAGGTGGCACAACTACCGTGCTCGCATCAGTAACCGGAGGTACGCCATCGTACAACTATTCTTTGAATGGAGGTGCTTATCAGTCTTCAAATCAGTTTACGCAAGTTCCTGCAGGCAATCATGTCATCTACGTGAAAGACAGCAAAGGGTGTACTTCAAGCAGGTCATTTACAATCCAGGGTCCAGCCATTGCACCACTAAAAGTGTCTACCACAATTGGAAGAATTAGTTGTTACGGAGGGTCGGCTTTGGTAACGGTTGAAGCAAATGGCGGAGTTCCTCCTTATAGTGGAACTGGAACATTTTCTTATACAGCAGGTAATTACACTGTTTCTGTCAGAGACGCTGCCGGGAATGTTACAACTGCGAACATTACCTTGACTCAACCAAGCAGTATCAATGTTGTTGCAACAGACATCACCGATACAAGAACAAATACCGGACTAAGTACCTATAGTCTTTCAGCAACAGGTGGTGTACCACCGTATAGATATAGTCTCGATGGAGGATCTCAACAAACAAGTTCCATTTTTTCAGGAATTACTTCAGGAACACATACCTTTTCGGTTATAGATTCTAATAATTGCATGAAAGTGATTTCGGTAAATGTTGCTCCAGTAGCAAGCCAACCACTTACCTTGACATTATTGTCT
>JBILCT010000226.1:0-3228 GCA_044353025.1 Ferruginibacter sp.
AATGGGAGTGGATTAGGAGTGATCATTCATGAGAACAGGTTTACTTATGCTGAGCGGGGGATGCGTTTACGCATGGATTTAGGTAAATGTTGGGAGGATCAAACAGGAAGTCCGGTTCCTTTGGGAGCCATTGCGATTAAAAGAAGTTTATCACACGAAATACAAACGCAAATTCAGTCTGAGATAGTTACAAGTATAAATAAATCATGGCAACGATACCCAATGTTGTCTGAGTTTATTCGGGAAAATGCGCAGGAGATGAATGAAGTGGTCATGCGAAAGCATATAGAATTATATGTAACTCAATATAGCAACGACTGGGGTGATAGTGGCAGACGTGCAATAAGAGCGTTTCTGTGTCAAATGGATCCTTCAAAAAACTGGATGAGTGAATCCATTTTTATTGGAAGTTAGGATGATTGTAATCCTTTCTTATACACTTCCAAGCATCGTTTTCTTGCAAATTCATGTTCGATCATAGGTTTTGGATAATTCAGTTCCTGATATTCCGGAACCCATTTTCGAATGTATATATGTTCCGGATCAAATTTTTTGGTTTGTAGTGTAGGATTGAAAATTCTGAAATATGGAGCGGCATCACATCCTGATCCTGCTGCCCATTGCCAGCCACCATTGTTAGCCGCTAAGTCGAAATCCAATAACTTTTGAGCGAAATAGGCTTCACCCCATCTCCAGTCAATCAGCAAATGCTTGCAAAGAAATGATGCAACGATCATGCGTACACGATTATGCATGAAGCCGGTTGTATTGAGTTCACGCATTCCTGCATCTACAATTGGATAGCCCGTGTTTCCTTGGCACCAGCTTTCGAAATCTTTTTCATTGTTCATCCAATCGATTTGATCGTAAGCTGGTTTAAAAGAATGATGAGCGCGAACCTGTGGAAAATTCCAAAGTATCATGTGATAAAAATCACGCCAGATTAATTCGTTCAAAAATGTTTCCGAAATTGATGCGGCATGTATGGCCATTTTTCTAATGGAAATAGTTCCAAATCGCAGATGAATACCTATGCGAGAAGTTCCTCGGATAGACGGAATATCTCTGTTTTTTGCGTATGCTGAAATCAATTGATCACTCGCTTCTTGATCCGGAAAAATACAATCAGACTTTTCAAAATTCATCTGCTCCAAAGATGGGAATGCAAATGGATTACATTTTTTAAAGTTGTTGATTAATGATTCTGAATGATGAATTTGAGGCGGGTGTGTAATAAACCTCGCTTTCCACTTTTTGCTGTATGGAGTGAAAACGGTGTAGGGGTTACCATCATCTTTTACTACCTCCCTTTTTTCATAAATGACCGAATCTTTAGCGGTTGAAAATATGATTCCGTTGCGTTCTAAAATCGTTTTTATCTCCTCATCACGTTGAATTCCATAAGCTTCATAATCATGATTCGCAAAAACGCAATGAATGTCGTATTGAGTCATCAGATCTTTCAGAATGTCAATGGGATTGCCATATAATGTCAGCAATGAGCTGCCATTGTTTTCCAGTGCTTGTTTTAATGCAAACAAGGTTTGGTGAATAAATTGAACTCGTTTGTCTGCTCGGTCTTCCAGTTTGTTCAGTATTTGTTCATCGAAAATAAAAATGGGGAGTACCGGAAGTCCTTGATTCAGTGCTTCATAGAGTGCAGTATTATCATCCAAACGCAAATCTCTCCGAAACCAATGAATATTTATTTTGTTTGACATGAGTAATCAACAAAAGACCATGGGATTTGTTCGTCTCAATGCGGTTCTAATTTCATGAATTGGACCTAAACTGTATTCCTTTGAATCGATAAAACTTACCCAGCGAATGACTTGTATGGCATTGGAAAGAAAGATATGATCAGCGTTGAATAATAATTCACGCGAGATGGGAGTCTCTGAAACTGAATAGCCCAATTCTGGTAAAAGATGTAAAAGTTGCTTTCGCATGATGCCGGCTATACAACCCTCCTCAAGGGGAGGAGTGATGATTTGATGCTGATGTATGATAAACAAATTAGCTTTTGTGCTGTCGCAGATTCGTCCGTATTGATTGAAAATCAGTGCATCATTGCAATGATTGTTGGAAGCATGCTTTGCTCCAAGTACGTAAGGAAGGTAGTTGTTGTTTTTAGTATGACTGTATGCATCTGCCGCTTTGATACAAGCATCAAATAAACATACACGCAATCCATTGCTGTTTAACGCAGAGATTTCTGGAGTGATCGGATAACTTTCTATGGAATAAGAAACTTTTGGATCAGACACATCATACAATCCGCCAATATTTCTGAATCCGGTTAGTCTGATTCGTGCGTTTTTATGTTGGTTTTTCTTTGCCAGTAATTGAATTTCATGTTCAATTCGCTCAGCTGATAGTAATGCGGGGATTTCGAATCCGAGTAATTCCAAACCATTCCACCATCTTTCAAGATGTTCTTTGATGAGTATAGGTTGATGATTGATGTATCTGATCGTTTCAAATACACCATCTCCGTATCTGAAGCCACGGTTATCAATGGTAATACTCGGAGAATTCAGTTCAAGAAATTTTCCGTTCTGTATAAATAAAGGCATTGGTTGGTTTGGAGAAATGCTGATTAGATTTCTTCAATGATTTTATGCTTCACCGCATACATGATTAATCCGGCGGTTGATTTTGACCCTGTTTTTACTTTTAATCGGTCGCGAATGGCCTCAACGGTGCGTGGACTTAAATCTACGATATCAGCAATTTCCTTGGTGCTTTTTTCCTCACACATCAAACGAAGAATCAGGGTTTCTTTGTCGTTGAGTTGGGCTGTTTCTGCCGCTACAATAGGAGCAGGGGTAGATGGATTTTTTTGAATAAGATTTGTTAGAAGTGCCTTATTGGTCAGGGAATTGAAATAATATTCCTGTTCGTGACAGGTTTTGATTGCCTCATAAATGATTTCACTGTCACTTGTTTTTGTAAGATAACTGTTGGCTCCCAACTCCATTAATTTGGTGATCATGCTGTTGTCGTCGACCATTGTAAGCATGATCACTTTGGCATTCGGTGCAATTTTTTTTACTTCCGGTAAGGTTGCAATCCCGTCCATAATGGGCATTTGTATATCAAGTAAAATAACATCGACTTCCAGATTTTTGATCAAATTAAGTAGGTGCATTCCATTGTCTGCCTCGGCAATCACTTCAACATCTTTTCGGATACTCAAAGAGGTCTTTACTCCAGCGCGGTAAAGAA
>JBILCT010000225.1:0-3228 GCA_044353025.1 Ferruginibacter sp.
TTGGGTTTGTTCTTCATGATCTCGTCAATCTTGGTCATGATCTCCGGAGTCAACATCGGAAGCACTTCCAGCGATTTTAAATTTTCCAATAACTGCTGCTGCTTCGTAGCTCCTAAAATGGCTGTACTCACATTTGGATTTTTTAAAGTCCATGCAATACTCATCGCAGCCATACTCACACCCAGCTTATCTGAAAGATCCGCCAGCTTTTTTACTTTCTTCATATTGTCTTCAAGCATCCATCTTTCCTTCAACCAATCGAAACCCTTCAAAGCAAATCGACTGTTCTTCGGAACTCCATTGTTATACTTTCCACTCAACAATCCGGAACCCAACGGACTCCAGATCGTAGTGCCCAAACCTACATTGCGAAACACATCCAGATACTCTTTCTCCATCTTCTCTCTTTCAAACATATTGTACTGTGGCTGCTCCATGGTAGGACCAATCAATCGATAATCCGCCGCTACACGATGTGCTTCAATGATTTCAACTGCACTCCACTCGCTGGTTCCCCAATATAAAACCTTGCCCTGCTGTATCAAATGATTCATCGCCCATACCGTTTCCGCAATCGGCGTGTTTTTATCCGGACGATGACAGAAATACATATCCAAATAATCAACCTGCAATCTTTTCAACGCCTCATCACATGCTTCAATCACATGTTTTCTGCTTAGTCCGGTCTGATTGGGCTTGTTCTCCGTTCCACGCCATCCCCAAAAAACCTTGGATGAAACCAGATAGGAGGTACGATCCCATTTTTTCTTGCGCAACACCCGACCCATCATCTTCTCACTTTCTCCCAATGCATAAATCTCCGCGTTGTCAAAAAAATTGACCCCATGCTCATAAGCCAAGCTCATCAAGGTTTCAGCAGTTTTGTCATTGATTTGCTTACTGAAACTTACCCAGCTCCCGAATGATAAGGCACTGACTTGCAATCCGGATTTTCCCAAACGACGATATTCCATGGTTGATTTTTTTTGCAAAAATACAGGTCGATATCTGTAATTACGGTTTTGTTTTGGGGAATTGAGCAAGATCATTCCGGTTTTGTCTACTTAATCTGTACTTGTTCTTCAGAAAGATCGGTCGTTTACTAGGTTTCCGGTGGATAATCGCTACCTTTGCGGCGCAAAAAACAGCGTCGGAACTAAATCCTAACCGACTCGCATAATCATCATGAATATTCGCAACATCGCCATCATCGCGCACGTTGACCACGGTAAAACGACCCTGGTTGATAAAATCTTACATGCCACCAAAGTTTTCCGGGACAATCAGGAAACCGGTGAGCTCATCATGGATAACAATGATCTGGAACGTGAACGCGGGATCACCATCTTCAGCAAAAACGCTTCCGTTACGTACAAAGATCATAAAATCAATGTGATTGATACCCCTGGTCACGCCGACTTCGGCGGGGAAGTAGAGCGCGTATTGAAAATGGCTGACGGTGTGATTTTATTAGTGGATGCCTTTGAAGGTCCTATGCCTCAAACTCGTTTCGTACTACAAAAAGCACTTCAACTCCACCTAAAACCAATTGTTGTCATCAATAAAGTCGATAAACCGAATTGTCGTCCGGATGAAGTACACGATGCCGTATTCGAATTGTTTTTCAATTTGGATGCAACAGAAGAACAATTGAATTTCCCTACTTATTATGGTTCCGGGAAAAACGGATGGTTCAATAATTCTTTGACACCGATCGATAATATTCATCCTTTGTTGGATGGAATCCTGCAACACGTACCACCACCCAATGTTCAAGAAGGTGCGTTGCAAATGCAGATCACTTCATTGGACTACTCTTCTTTTCTCGGTCGTATTGCGGTTGGTAAAGTAACCCGTGGTACGATTCGTGAGAATCAGCCTATCGCATTAATGCAAGCAGATGGCACCATCAAAAAACAACGCATCAAAGAATTGCATGTGTTTGAAGGTATGGGCAAGAAGAAGGTTACTGAAGTTCAAACAGGAGATATCTGCGCAGTTGTTGGTTTGGAAGATTTCAATATTGGAGATACCATTGCAGATGCAGAACAACCCGAAGCATTACCGGTGATCAGTGTGGATGAACCAACCATGAGTATGTTGTTCAGCATCAACAACTCACCATTCTTTGGTAAAGAAGGGAAATTTGTTACCAGTCGCCATCTCCGCGACCGCTTAATGAAAGAAACAGAAAAGAACCTGGCACTTCGTGTAGACGATACCGATAGTGCGGACAGCATGTTGGTATATGGCCGCGGTATTTTGCATTTGGGCATCCTAATCGAAACCATGCGCCGTGAAGGGTTTGAGTTAACTGTTGGTCAACCGCAGGTTTTGGTTAAACAAATCAACGGAGCCAAGCATGAACCATATGAAATTCTTGTTGTAGATGTACCCGGAGATTTTAGTGGTAAGGTAATCGATATGGTTACCCAGCGTAAAGGAGAGATGCTTGTCATGGAAACCAAAGGAGAAATGCAGCACCTGGAATTTGAAATTCCTTCTCGCGGGTTGATTGGATTGCGTAGCAACATGCTTACCAACACTGCCGGAGAAGCTGTGATGGCGCATCGTTTCAGCGAATACAAACCATGGAAAGGACCAATTCCCGGACGAAATAATGGGGTTTTGTTGTCCAAGACCACAGAAAGAACAACAGCCTATTCAATCGATAAATTACAGGATCGTGGAAGATTTTTCGTTGATCCGGGAGAAGAGGTGTACGCAGGTCAAATTATTGCGGAACATATCAAACCAGGCGATCTGGTGGTAAATGCTACTGAAGCTAAAAAACTGACCAATCACCGTGCTAGCGGAAGTGATGATGCAAGCAAGGCTGCGCCAAAAATTCTGATGACACTGGAAGAGTGCATGGAATACATCCAGCAAGATGAGTGCATCGAGGTAACTCCGAAGAGCATTCGCTTACGTAAGAATATTCTCAATGAAGAAGATCGTAAGCGCGCTTCAAAAGTGTCTGGTCAGGAAGTGAACTAAAGATTAGCACTTTGATAATTGTATAAAAAAACGCCGCTCGAATGAGCGGCGTTTTTTTATTAGTTATTTCCTTTTCCAAATACTTTTAATTTAACAGGATAAGATCTTTTACCATCCATTGAATGCCACGAACCATATACCATTTGTCCTACTTTCTTATTCCAGTCGTGGATAACAAAATAGCCGGTATACTTATTGTTCACGCTTTCATAAATTTTATTTTCTTCCTCA
>JBILCT010000227.1:0-3219 GCA_044353025.1 Ferruginibacter sp.
GTGTATTTTCCATTGGAACCGGATCCAATCAATTTTAGCATCTTCTTTCCGAAGCGGATGAAAGGACCCCAGCGGCCATTTTCCAAAGCGATTTTTTCTTCCGGCCATTGTTGTATAAAACGATTAGACTCTTTCTCCAGTTTTTTCAGAATAAGTTCATGGCATTCGCGCTCGTTGATGGTATCAAATGAATAGGCGCGTGGTATATTGATGAATAATCCGTTCCATTTGATAAATGGACCGAAGCGTCCTTTCCCCTTGGTGATGGGCAGGGTTTCATAATGACCAATGGGCGCATCCTCCGTTTGCTTGGCGCGGATAATTTCTATGGCGCGATTCATATCCACGTCCAAAGGTTCTTCGCCTTTAGGAATTGAAACGAATTGCTCGCCCCAGCGAACATACGGACCAAAACGTCCAATGTTTACGCTCACTTCAGCGCCTTCCCACTCTCCCAAGGTCAATGGAAGCTTAAACAAGTCCAATGCCTCTTCCAAGGTAATGGTTTCGATGCTTTGATTGATTTTAAGCTTGGCAAAACGAGGTTTCTCCTCGTCTGTTTGTGATCCGATCTGTACCATCGGGCCATATCGTCCCATTCTGGCTGCAATCGGTTTACCATCTTCAGATTGACCTAAAATACGTTCTCCAACTGCACGTTCTGCTGTTTCCATGGTATGAGAAACACCGGTATGGAAAGGCTGATAAAAGTCAGAAACCATTTTATTCCAAACCAACTTTCCAACGGCAATTTCATCAAACTCTTTTTCGATGTTGGCCGTAAAAGAGTAGTCCATAACATTTTTAAAATGCTGGTTCAGGAAATCTGTAACGACTAATCCCAGGTCAGTGGGGAATAATTTAGCTTTTTCTGCGCCCGTATTTTCCATCTCCGTAACCGTTTCAATTTTACTTTCTTTTAATCGTAAAATTCTATACGCACGCTTGATGGCTTCTTTATCTTTTTTCTCAACGTAGTTGCGTTTGATAATCGTTGAGATGGTGGGGGCATAAGTACTCGGACGGCCAATTCCCAGCTCTTCCAGTTTCTTAACCAGGGAAGCTTCTGTGTAACGAGCAGCATGTTTGGAGAACTTCTCAGTTGCATACATGGATTGGAAACCCAAAGCCTGATTTACTGCCAGATTGGGTAGACGGCTTTCTCCTTCTTCATCCTGTTCTTCTTCGTCTGTTCCTTCCAGATATACCTTAAGGAATCCGTCAAATTTCATAACCTCACCACTTGCGGTTAATTCCTGTTGATTGGTGCTGATATTAATTTTTGCGGTTGTTTTTTCAAAAGCGGCATCGCTCATTTGAGATGCGATGGTTCGCTTCCAAATCAACTCGTATAATCTGTTTAGTTCCGGATCATTGATAGAATGTTGATCCATGTAGGTCGGACGAATGGCTTCATGTGCCTCTTGTGCACTTTCGTTTTTGTTCTTGTATTTACGTGGTTGAAGGTATTGTTCTCCATAGCTATGGCCAATTTCCTGGTGTATGGCACCCAATGCGGTTTCACTCAGGTTTACGCTGTCCGTACGCATATAGGTGATCTTACCACTTTCGTATAACTTCTGGGCAATTTGCATGGTTCTGCTCACACCATAACCGAGTTTTCGGCTGGCCTCCTGTTGAAGGGTGGATGTGGTAAATGGGGGAGCGGGCGTACGTTTGCCCGGACGTACCTGGATATCCCGAACGGTGTAAGAAGCGCCTATGCAGGACTCCAAAAATTTGGAAGCGTCTTCCATTTGGTCATATTTCTGACCTTCCGCTTTAAATACGACTGTTTTATTATTGATATCAGTGGCAGCTAAATTTGCCTCTATTTTAAAGTGAGCTACTGCATTGAACTGATTGATTTCCCGTTCTTTTTCTACAATTAATCGGACGGCAACACTCTGTACACGACCGGCACTCAATCCACCGCGCTGACCAATTTTTCTCCAAAGTACCGGACTCAATTCAAAACCAACCAAACGATCAACGACGCGCCTTGCCTGTTGGGCATTCACCAAATTCATGTTGATGGTGCGTGGTGATTGCACTGCTTTTTGAATGGCTGGTTTGGTGATTTCGTGAAAGACAATTCTTTTCGTGGTAGCAGGGTCCAGATTCAAAACTTCCGCCAAGTGCCAGCTGATACTTTCCCCTTCACGGTCCTCATCCGATGCCAGCCAAACTTCATCTGCTTTGGAGGCCAATGCCCTCAGTTCTTTGACCACTTTTTCCTTTTCATCCGGAATAATGTACTTCGGATGAAACTGATTATGGATGTCTATACCCATGTCATTTTTTTCCAGGTCACGGATATGGCCATAACAACTTTTTACCTGGAAATCTTTTCCAAGTATTCCTTCAATCGTTTTTGCCTTGGCAGGCGACTCCACAATCAATAAGTTTTTTGCCATTTTTATTCAATGGTTTTGGAGATAAAAAAAGGAAGCCGTAGCGGTTTCCGGATTGCAATATTAGGGGAAAAATAAAAAACAAGCCATTATCTGTATACTTATATGTATTCAGTTTGATCATCTCCATTCAGTTTTGACTCCTGATATCCATGTATAAAATTGGTTAACTTCACTTTCTAAAAACAATAAGATTGAATATTACGCTGATTGGAACCGGCAACGTTGCAACCGTATTGGGCAGAAAACTGAATGAATGCGGACATACTATAGTTCAGGTAATTTCCAGGAATGAATCAGCTGCCAGAGAGATGGCTCAAAGTTTTGGAGCAGTTGAAGGGGATTTGAAACAACCCATTTTGGCACAAACTGATTTTATCATTATAGCTGTTCCTGACCAATCCATTGAAATCCTTGCCAGTCAGCTAATCATGAATGATCATGCGATCTTACTCCACACAGCTGGTTCCATATCCATACAAATTTTGGAAAAATACGCCACTCGATTTGGCGTGTTCTATCCTTTGCAAACCTTGCGTAAGGAAGCTATAACCATACCTGAAATTCCAATTTTGATTGAAGCAAACAAGCCGGAGGTTTTGAAAGAAATCAAGGATTTGGCTGTATCTATTTCTGAAAAAGTGATAGAGGCCGATGCAATCGATAGACAGCAAATACATGTAGCTGCGGTATGGGTGAACAACTTCACCAATCATATCAACAGCATTGCTTTTCAATTTTGTCAGGAAAAGGGATTGGACTTTGCCTTACTACATCCATTAGTCATGGAAACATCTAGAAAAAT
>JBILCT010000228.1:0-3216 GCA_044353025.1 Ferruginibacter sp.
ATTCTTTAGCCCTTATTCCTCGCCGTGGTTCTAACGTGGTTCGAACCACGGCGAATGAGACACCACAAAATGAAAAGACTTACCCTGATCTTACGGTAAGCAAGCAGTTCTTAATTCGTTTATCTAATAATAATATGAAACTCACTCAACAGTTTTCTACACAAATCATCCAGAGGAAAATAGCATCTATATTTTGACATTTCAACATCATTTCTCATCAATTGAATTGCAATTTGCCATGCTTAAACATCAATGCTACCATGACAAACCAGCGAAAATCTTTCCAACATTTAAATCGAATTTATTTCTGGACAGCAACCATACATAATTGGGAATGTATATTAGAATCCGACTCAACAAAAGAAAAAATAATTGAAGTGTTAGAGTGGCTGGCCTTCAAACAATTTGTAACAGTTTACGCATTTGTAATAATGCCTAATCACATCCATGTAATTTGGGAACAAAAAAAATTCTATGGTAGGGAAGCCCCGCTCTCAACCTTTTTAAAACGTACTGCCATGTATTTGTTGAAAGAACTAACAAAAGCCGGCAAAGACCACCTATATTTTGTGGGGAAAGCAAACAAGAAACGTGAGATATGGAGAAGAGATTCACTTGCTATTGAAATTTTTTCAATGAAAATAGCAGAACAAAAATTAGAATACATACACGCAAATCCAATAAGTGGTAAGTGGCAATTGGCTAAAGATTTTCTGAGTTACACCTATTCATCTGCAAATTTTTATGAAGGCTTTGAGGATAATTATAAATTCTTGAAAGATCTATATGACGAATTTTATGGCACATGAATTTTAATAACTGGATTGAATAATAATCAAATAAATATCCATATTCCAATAGCTAATTATATGCTGTAACGATTACTATTCACCCTATTTATTTTAAAAAAAATCCCGTTGCTTTTACAACGGGATTTTGATATAAATATTTGAACAAATTATGGAAATATTCCCAACTCAGCATAGCTCGTAGCTACTTTGTTGATCGCACTCACATAAGCAGCAGTACGCATATCCGGAATATTCGGATTGGCATTCCAAATTTCCATGATTTCGCGGGTGGCTGTAATCATCGTCTCCTCCAGTCCACTATGTACCAGATCCTGCTCTTCCGGTCCGTGTAAAATCAATTCACGATTGGTCGCATTCACTTGTTTTCCGGTCAGTTCTTCCATTTGACCCAAAATTTTTGTGTTAAGGTTTTCTGTGAAACGCTTTTCCATACGGCCGTATCGAACGTGACTTAAATTCTTCAGCCACTCGAAATAACTTACAGTTACACCGCCAGCATTTAAGTACATGTCCGGTACACACAAAATTCCTTTTTGGATAAATACCTCATCAGCTTCCGGCGTGCATGGACCATTTGCAGCTTCTCCAATGATTTTAGCTTTAATTCGAGGCGCATTTTCGCCATTGATGACATTTTCCAACGCTGCAGGAATCAAAATATCACATTCCAACTCCAATGCATCAGTATTTTTTGCAAGGTTTGTTGAACCGGGGAAATTCAGGATAGAACCTGTTTTCTTACGGTGTTGGAACACTTCATCTTCATTCAAGCCATCCGCACAAAAGATAGCTCCTTCGTATTCAGCAAGTGCAATCACCTTAGCTCCTCCTTCACGGAAAAACTTCGCGGAGTGGTACCCAACATTTCCTAATCCTTGTACAACAACCGTCTTACCAGGCAATCCAACGGTCAGTCCCAACTTTTGCATCACATCGGGCATGTTGCAAACTTCACGTATACCAAAATAAACACCCAGTCCGGTAGCTTCTGTACGACCACGAACACCCCCTTGTGTGACCGGCTTTCCGGTTACACAACCTGCAGCATCAATTTCTCCGGGTTTCAGAGAGGCATAGGTATCAACGATCCAAGACATCTCGCGAGATCCAGTTCCGTAATCAGGAGCCGGCACGTCGATGCCAGGTCCGATGAAATTCTTTTTCACCAATTCAGCTGTATAACGACGGGTAATTTTTTCAAGTTCATAGGTTGAATAATTACGCGGATTGATTTTGATTCCACCTTTACCGCCACCGAATGGTACATTCACAATGGCACACTTATAAGTCATCAAAGAAGCAAGCGCCATCACTTCATCCTGATTCACCTCATCGCTAAAACGGATGCCTCCTTTGCAAGGAGATTTGTGCTGACTGTGCTGAACACGATATGCCTCAATCACTTCGATTGATCCGTCATCGCGCTTTACTGGAAAACGCATCTGATATACACTGTTACAAGCCTTAATTTGTTCGAGAATACCACGATCCCAGTTTGTAAAATGGGCCGCTTTGTCGAAGCTTCTTTCCACGCTTTGAAAGAAACTGTAGTTTGGGTTGGAAGACATGAGATAAAATTTTAAGGGTTCAAATATAAGACAGTCGCTTAATGGTTGTTAGTTTTTTCCCATTTAGCTAATCTTCTTTCAATGTGAATCAAGTAACCGATTAGTCCGAATAAGATAGTCAGACAAACTGCTACCACGGTATAAATTTTGCCGTTACTGCGCATCAAATCAGCCATTTCAACCTGCTGATTACCCTGTGCAAAACCTTGAAAAAGGGTAAAAATCAATATGATTAATACAATAAACTTACGCATGATTATTTTTTTGTTCGGTGAATAAATCCTTTTCCTGAAGCAGTTTCCAGCGAATTTTGAGCGTCGTTATCCATACCCCTATCAACGTCCAGCCAATAACTGCGGGATAAAAAATCATACGCATACCAGCGTCTAAATCATTTCGATTGAGTGCCGGATTACCACTATCGCTACCCGGGGCACCCGGATGCAAACTGCCTACAATACGTGGAATGATCCAAATACTTGGAAACAACATTGCAAATGAAAAAATATTGTAAACCGCACTAATGCGAGCACGTTGATCGATATCGTTCATTGAGCTTCTAAGGACGAAATATGCCCCGTAAATCAATAGTGCAATGGCGGCACCAATTAATTTGGGTTCTTTCATCACGCTTCCAATGGTTTGTCCCTGATCCGTGAGCCAAGTTACATTTACCCAAATCGCACCGGTGATGTAACCTAAGATACCGAATAGTGTTCCGGTTTCGGCAAATGATACCGCACGCAAATCGGTGCTTAATTGTGGCTTACGTAAATAGCGGACACTGTGTACAAAACTAGCGCCATATAAAATCATCATGGCCATCCACATACAGA
>JBILCT010000229.1:0-3201 GCA_044353025.1 Ferruginibacter sp.
GCTACTACTGGTCAAAGGCTGGTTGATTTATTGGAAAGTAAGAGTGATGCAGTGGTTACGACCATCATCAACAAGTTTATGGCGGCAGTAAAAAAAATTCAGAAGCCTTTGGAGAGTCAGAATATTTTTGTTCTGGTGGATGAAGGTCACCGCACCCAACATGGCATATTCAATATTGATATGCAAAAAACCTTACCCAATGCCTGTTTTATTGCTATGACCGGGACTCCGCTTTTTAAGAAAGACAAAAGCACGGCAGAAAAATTTGGAGGGGTCATTGATGCCTATACAGTAAATCAGGCCGTTAGCGACAAAGCAGTTGTGCCTTTGCTCTATGAGGGTAGATTAGCCAAGCAAGATGTGAATGCCAGTCCAATTGATACTTTTTTCGGCATGGTAGCAGAGCCTTTAACTGAATATCAAAGGGCCGATATCAAGAAAAAATTTGCGCGTTACGACCATTTGAATTCTGCGGAGCAAAAGATGCGTATGATTGCATGGGATATTAGTTATCATTTTCGAGATAATTGGCAGGATCAAACACCTTTTAAAGGGCAATTAGTTTGCGACAAAAAAGTGAATGCCATAAAATATAAAGAATATCTGGATGAAATTGGCATTGTATCCAGTGAAGTCTTGATTTCCTCTATAGACGAAAGAGAAGGAGAAGAAAGTGCTTATGAAAAGTCCACCGAGATCGAAAATCGGTTTTGGAAGAAAATGATGGATGAACATGGCAATTCCAAAAGCTATGAAAAGAACATTATCAGCCGATTTAAAAATCAAAAAGATCCAGAAATTATTATTGTTGTAGATAAACTCCTTACTGGCTTTGACGAACCTAAAAATATCGTTTTATATCTAACCAGGAATTTGCAAGGTCATAAACTATTACAAGCCATTGCAAGAGTAAACCGAATATTTCCGGACAAGGAATTCGGCTACATCATAGATTATTACGGTGTCATTGAAAACCTGGATGATGCCTTATTTTTATATTCCTCGTTTGAAGACTTTGATGAAGAAGATTTAGCTGGTACGCTCGTCAATATTTCGGATGAAATTAAAAAGCTACCTCAAAAACATTCTGAACTCTGGGATATTTTTAAAACGATTGGAAATAAACGGGATGCAGAAGCCTATCAGCAAATGTTGAAAGAAGCGACTGTTCGGGTCTTGTTTTATGACAAACTAGCTGCCTTTGCCAAAGCATTAAAATTAGCCTTATCTGCTATTCAATTCCACAAAGAAGTAGAGGAAAAAACTATTAAGCGTTACAAAGATGATTTGGCTATGTTCATGAAACTTCGCCTCGCCGTTGTGGAAAGATATAGCGACACTATTAACTACAAGCAATATGAAGGACAAATTCAAAAACTGATTGATACACATATCACAACTGAAACGATCGAAACAATTACCCAATTAGTAAATATTTTCGATAAAGAAAAATTTCAGCAGGAAGTAGAAAACACAACGGGTAAAGCTGCTAAGGCAGATAAAATTGCCAGCAGAACCGCTCGTCATATTACAGAAAAGATGGATGAAGACCCGGCTTTCTACAAAAAGTTTTCTCAAATGCTTAAAGAAACGATTGATGATTATGAAGCGAAACGAATCAATGAAGCCCAATACCTCAGTAGAGTTCAGGCTATTATGGATAATGTTTTGGCTCATACCGACAATGATATTCCAGAGCAATTGAAGGACAGAGATGTTGCCAAAGCATTTTACGGATTAACCTTTGAAAGCCTTTCTGAAAAAATACAAGACGATTTAATCCGGAAAGCAATATCCGTAGAAACGGCATTACAGATTGACAACCTTATTCAAAAAACGGTTTTGGATAATGGAAAGCCCATTATAGACTGGCAATTCAAATCCAATATTACGGGCAAATTACTGATTGAAATTGGCGACTATCTGATTGATGAAGTAAGAGATAAATACAATGTGGACTTGTCTTTCGAAGACATGGATAAAATAGCTGATGAATGTATTGAGGTGGCGAAGGTGAGGTATAAATGAGTGGTAAGTGAAAAATGAAAAGTGATAAGTGATAAGTTATGAGTGAGGGAGTGGTTTTAGATTGTGTTGAGTTCGGGAGTACAGCCATTAATTTTTATCTGGTGTATTCAGATCGAAAATCTCTGGGAATTACGGTCATGCCAACAATGGAGGTTTGGGTTAAGGCGCCTATGGATACTTCTATCGAAAAAATAAAAGAAAAAATAAAAAAGAAGGCGCCTTGGATTATTAAACAACAAAATCACTTCCTTTCCTATCAGCCAAAGACGCCTCAACGAAAATACATCAGCGGTGAAACCCATTTGTATCTGGGCAGACAATATCGATTGAAAGTGATAAGTGATAAGTTGAAAGTGAAAAATGAAGCGGTAAAACTCAAAGGTCAATTTTTAGAAGTTTATACATCTGATCCAACTAGAGTAAAATTGATAGTTGATAGCTGGTACTTAGAAAAGGCAAATGAAAAGATCAAACCTTTAGCTCAACAACTTTTTGATAATTTCATTGCTAAGAACAAATTATCACTCTTAACTTTTCACTTTTCATTCAGAAATATGCCGACACGCTGGGGAAGTTGTACCCCAAAAGGGAAGATCATTTTAAATCCTGAATTGATCAAAGCACCAAAAGGCTGTATTGAATATGTTATTATACACGAACTTTGTCATTTGATACATCACGACCACACACAGAAATTTTTAGATTTACAAACTAAGGAAATGAAAGACTGGGAAAAGTGGAAAATGAAATTGGAAAAACTACTAGCATAAATTTAAATACGGCTCAGAACACCTCTTACCAAATTCAATTAATTTTTATCTCTGTCTAAAACAAATCAATCATTCTCAAAAACATGCAATCCAAACCACCCATAAAATCCAAATCCAAGAACGACTCTCCCGCAACTTCGAAGCAGAAGCAGCCTCATCTGTGAAACCTATAGAAAAAGTATAGATTATGTTTTGCAAAGAACAAATCGCGTTAGACGCAGAGGCCTATCAGAAAACTGAAGTAATGAGGCTTCCGGAAATTAAGCCTGAACATTAATCCCCCTCCCTTTTTCCCCTTATCTTTACGCCCAATATCTCCCAGACCTCCATGTCTGAAGCCTCCAAACATATCCTTTCTCAGGCCTTGCTCAAACTTAAAGCGACAGGGCAGTTTAGAACGCTG
>JBILCT010000230.1:0-3181 GCA_044353025.1 Ferruginibacter sp.
TTCTCTGTATTGCTGATCTAATCGCTGGTTTGCTTCTTTCAATCTTAAATTATAGGCCTCTGTGGTTTCAAACGGGTCTTTGGGCTTGAAACCTACATTGTCTTTTTTTTGTGATTGAAATTTATTGTTTAAAGCGTTTAACTCATTTAATAATAAACCATAAGTTCTCTTTTGTTCCCGATAATTCAACATGATTTGATCAGATTCTATTTCAATCATCGTCCACTGTTTCAAATCAGATTTTACGACTGATTCATTTACATCGGGTGCGATTCGATTGTTATAATCAGTCGTTGTGTTGTAATTCCTGTAATTCGACTGCTGTGCGAAAATCGATAGAGACTGGAAAACAGTCAAGCAAATTAAAATGAAACGTACAGGTTTGAAAATACGCATGGGTTTATTTTAAAAATGAATATGGTTTAATTTCATTACTTACAGTTTGCTCTGCGCAAATTCTCAGAATTATTGTTGCCAAATAGTTTGGCTTTATTCCACTCTATACAAGCTTCTGTTTTTCGTTTCAGATCATGGAACACATTCCCCTTATTGCTGTGAAACAAACCTAAATTCACTTTGTCGTCTTTATCTGAAACGCGAATTGCCTGTGTTAAATCAGACAATGCTTTTTCATACATTCTCTTGGATTGATAAATTAAACTTCGGTTATTGTAAGCAATTGAATTATTCGGATTGTTTTGTATGGCTATATTATAGTCGTTGAGTGAAGCTTCGGTATCTCCAAGTTGACCATGTGTATAGGCTCTTTTAAAATAATAATCTGAATTGGTAGTACTGAAATTGTTAATCAAGTAATTTAAATCTTCTAAGCAGTTTCTGAAATTTTTCAAATGAAAGTAGTTTATCTCTACTCTTTTTGAACGGATTTCTTCAGCGTTTGGATCCAACTGCAAAGCATCTCCAAAATATCTGTTTGCGTAGTAATAATCTTTATTCTCAAGGTAGGAATATCCGATATATTTTATAATGGATAAGTTGTTCGGATATTCATTGAGTAAATTTTTCAACAATGAAATTGCATCAGAATAATTGCCGGAGTAATAAGGCATTAACGCTTCATTCAGTTTTTGGTTAAAATCATACGCAGCAAAAACTGTGGACTGATCCATCAATATTTCGCCGTTGGTTAAATGATACACAGGATAATTTTTGTAACTCGATTTCCAATAATCACCAAAAGGCTCGAGTAATTCATAGTTCAATCCAACGCCGGTTTCTTGAATTTTTTTGGTAGATAGATTTAATACTTTGTAAGCGTTTGAAGCATGTAATAAAACGTCTTGATTAAGATTAAAGAAACCAACCAGCGAGAAACCGGAAACCAACACCCTGCCCTCTGTATCAATGATTTCAGTAAGATAGGTGCCATTATCCCATCTGGAAACTTCCGCCACACCATTCAAAAATGGTTTTACGTTGCTGTAAATGATTGGTATTTTGATGTTTCCTTTCAAATCTGAAAATCCAAAAGATGTATCCATTTGCACGACTGCCAACTGATCTGACTTGGAAATGTATTTTTCATCCCATGTATAATAAGACATTGAGTTATTCATCCAACCTGAAGAACAAATGGATTCCGGATACAATCCATCTTCCATTCCCTGATGTTCACCGTAACCTTCCCCATCACCTTGCATGCCATTATATCTCAATGATTCTTCATAAACAGGGGAGATAATCCATTTACCTTCCATGTCTATAACACCTGTTTTACCTGACTTTCCTGCATAAGAATAGCCGGATGAAAAATCTGAAATCCACTCAAACTCAGCTGAACCGACAGTACGTTTCAACATCGCATTATACAGACTAAAACTGGTAGATTTATTTCCTATATCCATCGAATACATTCCATTTCCCAAACAACTCAAACTGTTAGGTTGTGCATTTAGAATAATATTTCCGGATAAATCCATGATACCCTCTTGCTTTAGTTTATTGGTAAATATGCAAAAAGGAGAGTCAACAAGAATGTTTTCATAATTTATAGGAATAATCAACTTCCCATTGTTATCCATTAGTCCAAATTTTCCATTCTGCTCTACTCTGAAATATGGATTTAAATCTGTTACTGTTTTATACTTAGATGATAACGCCGTTCCAGTCTCATCGATCAAATAATTCATTTTGTCTTTGGTTACCAATAATTTATTGTTGGAGATCACGTCAATAGATTCATATTCCGGCAGTAAAATAGACTGCCCATTAATACCCACTAATCCATATTTCACATCTCCGTTTCCTACATCATTTCTAACTACGATGTACCCTAATTTATAATTCAAATAATCATAATTAAAATCCGTCAGCTTTTCACCATTCATTGTAAAAAGCGCATATTTTTCACCCAACTTCACTTGCATAACAGACCCACATTTTTCAATGCAATTGTATGTGATTGGGATGATTTGCTTTCCCGACTTATTAATCATTCCAACTTTGTTGAATTTAGATACCACAAACAAATCTTTCCCTGCCATTTCAATATTTCCGAATTCATCATCAACCACATATTGGTTAGACTCTACATTCAGTAATTTGTATTTCCTGTTTTTTGTCAAATAAGGGAATACATTCACGTGCAATGATTCATATTTACGACCGGCCTCTTCATAGTAAACAGAATTGGGGAATTTTTTTATGAACACCTGAAACTGATCTGCTGTATTTGCTTTGAGTGCATCAGACCAGGCAATGTTTTCAAGTTTTGATTGCGCTTTGTTGGTGTACTTACTGTTAGGATAATTTTGAAGGAAATTTTCAAAGGCAGCAGTAGTATTTTTCAGATCAGCTTCAGACCAGTCAATTTCCAAAATCAAATTCTTTGCTTCGTTCACATAGATGGATTGTGGAAATTCAGTCATAAATTTTCGAAGCACTTCCTTGTTCAATGTGCTGCTGTCTTTGATCCAATGTAAACGTATCATTCTAAGCTCCACATCTTTGTATTGAGTTGATGAGGGATACCTACTTAGATATGTTTCATAATCTTCGATTTTATTTTTTTTAACCACAACATCAAAAGCAATGGCTTCAATTTTTGTTTGTGCGATGGAATTATAGGAAGAGGACCCATGGGTATCTATGTAAGTTTCATAGGACTGAATATCTGCCTTTTGGTCAGCTGTTTCGAAATCAATACTGTCTATTTGAAGTT
>JBILCT010000043.1:0-7205 GCA_044353025.1 Ferruginibacter sp.
TCGCATCCATCACATGCGCAAGAATTTCTTCGGAAGTTTGATTGTAATCAATACTCAATGGATCTTTAAACCGGACACTCAAACGGGTGCCCGGTTTTTTTATTTTAAGTCCTGTTTTATCAAATGCATCTCTAAATCCACTAAAAACAACCGGGATTACGATAGGCTGCGCTTGTTTAATCAACGTAGCAGTACCTCTTCTACCCGGAGCGAATGGGGTGGTAGTTCCTTGCGGGAAAGTAATGACCCAATTATTTTGAAGTGCATCCAGAATTTCTTGTACACCATGAACCTCCATTCCTTTGAGGGCTTCGTTGTTTTTATCTACCCAGCTTCGTTTCACTGAAATTGAACCTGCCAATGTGAATAAGCGAGCGATCCATGTTTTATTCATCGTGGTTGCAGCTGCAATAAAACGAACACCGATAAATGGCCAGAGCAAATAAAAGGGAAGCCCCAATCTTTTTTTATTACCCCAGGAAACAGCGCAGAAAATGTGCAAAAGGGTGATGACATCAGCAAAATAAGTATGGTGGTTGCAAACAAAGAGCACATTCTTTTTCGGGAGCCCCTTCAATTTCTCCATTCCTTTGATTTCCAAACGGTTTATCCAGTTGATGCCCGGGAACGTAGATAGCCCTACCAACAAAAAAACCAATCTTCTGCTCATAGACTCGCGTAATGTGGTTGGTTTCAATTTGCTTTTTGTTTGAAAAACTAATAAAATAAAGTTAAAGGGCCATTAAATTTCCTTATTTTCGAAATTAAACATTCCAAGAATAGGACTGATTCTAAATTCTCACCAATTTTTTTTTATGCAGAACAACATTACACGAAAATCTACATGGATTTCCATTTATCGCTTTTGTTTTTTGCTGCTGATGACATTTTTCTTTGTTCATCAAGTAAAATCTCAACAGTTTGTAAACGGGAATTTGAGTACCGGAACAACAAACAGTTCCTCTGTTGCAGCGCCAGCCGGAGGGAGTTGGAGTGAGGTTCAAGGTACCAATACCAGTCTTGGATTTGCTGCTAATGCAGGTAGTAATAATTCACTATCAGATAATTTCACCGTTTTTGGTGCTCCATGGACGGTCTCGAAAATTTCTTTCTATGCTTATTCAAATAACTATACAGGTTCTACATCACCATTCGATGAAATTCGTGTCAGAATATACAATGGTGACCCATCTACAGGATCCCCTAGTATTGTTTTCGGAGATTTGACTACCAATCGAATCGAAGGATCTACTCCAACTAGAATTTTTCGTGTTGCCAATGGGTTAAGCGATACATCCCGTCAGATTTGGAAAGTAGAGGCTACTATCAATCAGACACTTAATGCGGGTACCTATTGGATTGAATGTCAGTTGGGAACCATTGCCGGCGCAACCAACGGGAGGTTCCCAGCAAGTACTGTTTTGGGAACAACCACCCAAACCGGTAACAATGCAAAGCAACATAACCTGGGCAACAATACATGGTCTGCATTAACGGACGGTCCCAATGCAGAACCACAGGATTTACCATTCATCATTAGTTATACAACCACCGGATGTTCAAGCAGTCCTGATCCAGGTGCTACCATTGCTTCCGTTTCACAAGTTTGTTCTGGTGTAAACTTCAATCTCAGTGTTGCCAATGATGTTACAGGATTTGGAATTACGCATCAATGGCAGTCATCTTCCGATAACATTAATTTTACTGATATCGCAGGAGCAACCGGAACGGCTGCTACAGAGAGCTTAACTGCAAGTACCTGGTATCGTTTAGCAGTGACTTGTACTGGTAATCCAACCAGTTATTCCACACCTATTCAGGTACAAAGCGCACCCTTGTTCACCTGTTTGTGCGAATCAGGTGCCAACAACGATTTTGATGAAGAGATACTCGGTGTCAAAATGGGTTCATTAAATAACGTTTCAAATTGTGATTCTTTGGCTCCTGGTCCTGGCTCTGTATTAGGATCATATTCCAACTTTACTTCAGGAACCGATGCGCCTGCTCCTGCAGTGCTGGTTAAAGGCGGTGCAATACCATTTGAAATAAACATCGGATTGTGTAATAGTTTTGGTTTCTCTTCGAGCACAACTACAGGCATTTGGATTGATTTGAACAGAGATGGTCAGTTCACGTCTGACGAAAGACTATACATATCACCGGGATCACAAGACGGTCCATTGACAGAAAGTGGAACAATATCTATCCCGAGTAGTGTGGATAATGGTTTGACTGTGATGCGCATTGTTTCAAGATACGGAGGAACTCCACTTCCATGCGGATCTTATGGTTATGGTGAAACCGAAGATTATTTGGTGGATATTCGTCCATGTGTACCTACTTCCCTGCAACGTTCTCCATCCAATGCAACAGCCAGTTGTAATCGCTCTGCAACGTTTACTGTTTCTGTAAATGGATCTGAAGTAAATTATGCGTGGCAGTATCGAATTTCAGCTGCTTCACCATGGATCAATGCGACTGACACCAATTTATTTTCCGGAATAAACACCAGTACAATTACCATTCGCAATGCCATCAACTCCATGGATGGATATCAATTCCGTGCTTTGTATTCAAATCCTTGCTCAGCCATTGATTTTTCTTCTAATGCAACCTTGTCTGTAACGCCGCTCACTGCAACCGTATCTCCATCCGCAATTCAACTCTGTCAAGGTAGTATGGACTCTATTCGTATAACAAACAGTTTATCTACGGTAACTCGTGAAACTTTTTCTTCAAATATCAGATTTTCAATACCTGATCGAAGATTCGCGGGTGTGGTAAGTCAGCCTATCATTGTTTCCGGAATTCCAGCCAATGCGCTGATTCAGGATGTGAGTATCAAATTCAATTTGACACATACCTATGTGGGTGATTTGGATATCAATCTGATCGCACCAAACGGACAAAACCTGAATCTCGTAGGTTCATTGAACAATGGTTTTGGCGGCAACTCAACTGCCGATTTTGTAAATACTGTCATTAGTAGTACTTCCAATGTGGTGCTCAGTGGTGCACCAGAGCCCAGAACTGGAACCTTTGCAGCTGAAAAACGTGATGGTTATGGTCCAACCAATGACCCGCAAACTACTGCCAATTGGACTGATATGCTCACACAGATCAATGGAGATTGGAAGTTGGCCATCGCAGATTTTGCAACAGGAGATACTGGTTATGTGACAGATTGGGAAGTCATCGTTTCTTATTCAAATCCGGTTTTTGCCACAGGAACCTGGACGCCTTCAACAGGATTATTTACAGATTCAGCCATGACTACACCTTACACATCGGGAGCCTCTGTAAATACGGTTTACTTGGCACCTACTGCCAGCACTACATTCACTGTTGTTGTAGAAACACCAGCCTGTGTTTCAGCGCCACTGGACATACCTGTAACTGTTTCAACACCATTGGGTGCATCCGTTAATCCATCGGATACAGCTGTATGTGATGGCCAGGATGCTGAATTCCACGGTGATGTTGTTACTGGAAATCCTTCAGCATGGCAATGGCAAATAAGTTCTGACAATGGGGCAAACTGGAATAATGTTACCAATAATGGAACATACGCAGGAGCTACTTCAAATACTTTGTCTATTGCAAATGCAACTTCAAGTTTGAATGGAACTCAATACCGATTGATTTCGTCTTCAGAAGCCTGTGGTTCAGCAGATACTACGGAAGCTGCAACGCTCACTGTTTATACAAATCCTGTCATTGAACTTTCAGTTAGTCCGAGAACCGCGCTTTATCCAGGATTGACCACCACTCTCACCGCAACACCAAATCCATCCAATGCTACTGGAAATTATTCCTGGACTTTAAACGGATTGCGTATTGTTGATGAAAATGATGCGGTGCATGTTGTAGATATCGATGGATTGGGTGAATACCAAGTGAGCTTAACTGATCAGAATGGATGTCATTCAGAAGCTTCAAATACAATCACCATTACAGATACCATCAATACCCAGTTATTTGCTTATCCGAATCCTTCGAATGGACAATTCCAAGTGAGGTATTATGATAAATTGAACGGTGTTTCCAAGCCACGCACAATGAACATTTACAACAGTCGTGGTAAAAGGGTTTACACGCGTCAATACAGTCCTTCCTTCGGCTTTGGTCGTATGGATGTTGATTTGTCGATCTATGGAAAAGGATTATACTTCCTTGAAGTAAATGATGCAGCCGGTGAAAGATTAGAAACGAGTCGAATCGTCGTTCAATAAAATGTTTTTTAGGCAATCGTAAGACCGTTCCGCTTGGAGCGGTCTTTTTTTATGTTATTCCTTTTTAAGTAGGCTTCAAATTGCTTGATTAAACACGGATTTCCTTGTTTTTCGAGGAAAAATGGCTAATTTCGCATCCCCGTTTCAAACCCACGGGATATATTTTATGTCATTTTCATTTTTCAAACAACTAAACGCAGAAGAACAGGAGCCCATGTCTTCATCAGAAGCTGAAGCTACTGCGTCAACAAACGAACCTGTACAAGAAACAACAGCCACTCCTGCAGCAGCTAAACCTGCGCATGTTGAAGTGGTTGCAGACAACACCGCTCACGACGATTTTGATTGGAGTCGCGACAAACGCAACGTAGTTGCTTACTCAAAAGATGAGTATGCCAAATACGATGTTGTTTACGACAAAACCTTCAAGCAAATCAACGATGGCGAAATGATTCAGGCTACTGTTGAATCGTTGACCAAAACAGATGTTGTAGTAAACATCGGTTTTAAAAGCGATGGTCTGATTTCACTGAACGAATTCCGTGACATTCCAGGTGGACCAAAAGTTGGTGACTTGATCGAAGTAATGGTCGTTGAGAAAGAAGACCGTGATGGTAATCTTCACCTCAGCCGCAAATCAGCACGCATCACTCGTGCTTGGGAGCGTATCGTAGAAGTGAATAAAACCGGTGAAATTGTTACCGGATTGGTTACCAGCAAAACTAAAGGTGGATTGATCGTTGATGTATTCGGTATGGAAACCTTCCTGCCTGGTTCACAAATTGATGTGAAGCCTGTTACCGATTACGATCAGTTCGTAGGTAAAACCATGGAGTTCAAAGTGGTGAAAATCAACGAAGCGATCAAAAACGCCGTAGTATCTCATAAAGCGCTTATCGAAAGCGATATCGAAGCACAACGCGCTGAAATTATCGGCAAGTTGGAGAAAGGACAGGTATTGGAAGGAACTATCAAGAACATCACTGATTTCGGAGCATTCTTGGATCTGGGTGGTCTCGACGGCTTACTTTATATCACCGATATTTCATGGGGTCGTATCAATCATCCTTCAGAAGTACTTAAACTTGATCAGAAAATCAACGTCGTGGTACTCGATTTCGATGATGACAAACGTCGTATCAGCTTAGGTTTGAAACAATTGACGCCACATCCTTGGGATACATTGACTGAAAATATCAAAGAAGGAGAATTGGTAAAAGGAAAAGTAGTAAACATCGAAGATTACGGTGCTTTCCTTGAAATTACTCCTGGTGTGGAAGGCTTGGTTCACGTGAGTGAAATCTCTTGGTCTAATACACCGGTTAACGCAAAAGAATTCTTCAAGTTAGGCGACGAGTACGAAGCTAAAGTGGTTACACTTGATAAAGACACTCGTAAGATGAGTCTTTCCATTAAGCAATTGACAGACGATCCTTGGAGTTCTATCGAAAATCGTTTCCCTGAGAATAGCCGTCACACCGGTATCGTGAAGAACATCACTCCGTACGGTGTGTTTGTAGAATTGACTACCGGTATTGGTGGTATGATTCACATCAGCGATTTAAGCTGGTTGAAGCGCTTCAATAACCCGAACGAATACACGAAAGTGGGTAAGGAAATTGAAGTAATCATCATGAACATCGATAAAGAATCACGCAAACTACAATTGGGTCACAAGCAAATTGAAGAAGATCCATGGAATTCACTGGAAACTGTGTTCACCATTGGTTCAATTCATGAAGGAACAGTTATCAAGCGTGATGACAAAGGAGCAGTTGTTCAACTTCCATACGGATTGGAAGGATATGCACCGGCTCGTCACCTGATGAAACAAGATGAGCGTGCCATTGCTGCGGATGAAACTGCACAATTCATGGTTATTGAATTCGATCGCAACGATAAGCGAATTCTTTTGAGTCATACACGTCTTTGGGAACAAAAGAAGGAAGAAGAACGTGATATAGAGCGTAAAGAGAAGCGTGCTGAATTCGAAGAAACCACCAAAGCTGTAAAAAATCTCCAGTCAAAAGTTGAAAAAGCAACTTTGGGTGATTTAGGCGTATTGGCTGGTTTGAAAGCCAAAATGGATGGCGAAGCTTCTGCAGAAGAAAACAAAGCTGATTAATTGTTTTCAAAATAACATAAATCCCTCGCTGGTCGAGGGATTTTTTTTGCCCATAACGGTTCGCATCTTCAAGAACTGAAATGTTATCTTTGCAAAAATTATTTATGGAAAAAACAGCCGCAGCTTCAAAAATTACCATGACTGAATTGGTATTACCCAATGATACCAATACGTTTGGTAACCTCATGGGAGGAAGATTGATGTATTGGATGGATATTGCCGCTGCTTTATCTGCCATGAAACATTGTGCTGCACCCGTCGTAACCGCTTCTGTTGACAATATTTCATTTCAAAATCCAATCAAACTTGGCAACGTAGTACACATAGAAGCACAAGTTACCCGTGCTTTCAATAGCAGTATGGAAGTGCGATTGCAGGTTTGGGGAGAAGATGCAGTTCAACAATATCGTTACAAAAGCAATGAAGCTTTTTTTACTTTCGTTGCACTTGATCCGAATGGCAGACCCAGAACAGTTTCGCCAATGGTGACAGATAATGAAGAAGAAAAAAGATTGTTCGAGGGAGCGTTGCGTCGTCGTCAGGTTCGTTTGATTCTTGGAGGAAAACTGAAGCCGGAAGATGCGCAAGAACTGAAAGCACTTTTCATAAAAGACTAATTCCATTTTGTTAATCGCATGAATATGGAAACCAATCAAAAACCTTTGGAACTTTCGTTTGAAGATACTGCCATTGCATTTGCTCATCAGAACAATCAATCCCTGAAAAAAGCGAATTTTCTTTTTTCCGTGATGGGCAATTCATTTTTTTTAAAAATTGGATTAGTAATTACGCCTTGGGCAGTCAAATGGAAATTCCCTTTTGTAAGGGCAATCATCCGAAGTACTTTG
>JBILCT010000181.1:0-3700 GCA_044353025.1 Ferruginibacter sp.
AACAGTTTGTAGGTGGAGAATCATTGGAACAAACGAAAACGGTTGTGCAAAAATTAAATCAGTTCGACGTACAAACGATACTGGATTATGGTGCAGAAGGAGAGGGGAATGAACATGGATTTGAAGAAGCGATGCAACAGTTTTTATCAGTCATTGATTACGCATCAGCACAAACATCCATACCATTCATCAGTATCAAAATCACCGGTATCGCCAGATTTTCATTGTTGGAAAAGTTAGATGCATGGATGAATGCAGATCATGCTTTGTTAGATCAGTATGCGATGGCAGTTCAAAAATTAAATGAGGAGGAATCGAATGAATGGAGTCGGGTAGTGCAACGACTGGATATGATTTGCAAAAGAGCATCTGAAAAAAATATCGCTGTGTTGGTTGATGCGGAAGAATCATGGATTCAGGATCCGGTAGATGCACTGACGATGTTGATGATGTCGAAATACAACGACAACAAAGCCATTGTCTATAATACCATTCAACTCTATCGTCACGATCGACTTGAATTCTTGAAACAATCTGCATCACTTGCATCCAAACAAAATTTCAAACTAGCTGTCAAACTGGTACGTGGGGCTTACATGGAAAAAGAAAGGGCACGCGCATTAGCCAACGGATATCCTTCTCCCATACAACCCGATAAAACAAGTACCGATAGAGACTATGATGAGGCGCTGAATTTTTGTTTACATCCAAATAATGCGATCTCTACCATCGTGGCAACTCATAATGAGCACAGCAGTAAGTTAGCGGCCCAGCTAGGTCAATCTTCCATAAGTAATAGTCATGCTCCAAACAATATGCTTCATTTCTCTCAGCTGTATGGCATGAGTGACAATATCACATTCAACTTGGCCAAACAAGGTTATAGTGTGAGTAAATACCTGCCTTTTGGTCCGATAGAAGAAGTCGTTCCTTATTTAATGCGAAGAGCGCAGGAAAATAGTTCGGTGGCCGGACAAACTGGAAGGGAATTGAATTTGATTCAAAAAGAACTTAAACGCAGACATCAGTAACAGACACCAATTTATTGGTTGCTTTTTAAAAAATGAACTTTATTCAATTCTTGATACGATCATTTTGCATAGTTCAAATAGGTGCAAAGCAGAGGTTGACTATATTGACTTTGCTGTTTGCATTTTCATCTTTGCTCTCTTTCGCACAACCCGTTCGTCCTAAAAAAATATTGGATGATGGACAGTCGATTGGTACTGAAGGATTGAATAACGGGTCAGTTAATCAACAGATGCAGGGTGCGCCAAACCCTATACAAAATGCAAATTCACAGCCAAGGAGAGACACCATCGGTTTTCAGCATCGGGACGATGCGGCAGACTCCATTCGAATTTTTTATCGTGTCTTAGGGAAGTCCGGTAAATTTTATCTTGATTCATCCATCCAAGATTTCGATCGCTACTTTTCAGTTCCATCGCGTTGGATTTATTTAGGGAACAACGGTGCCGCAGCCAGACCTATATTATTTAGTCCTGCTCAATATATAGGATTCGATCCCGGATATCATGCATTCGATGTATATCGTTGGAACTGGGATTCAACGAGATATTATCAAACAACCAAACCATTTACCTCACTGAGTTATCAGTTGGCCTCAGGCAAAGAGCAAATGTTGAAAGCGCAACATACGCAGAATGTTCGACCGAATTTGAATCTGAACTTTGACTTCAGACTGATCACTGCACCGGGCTTATTTGTAACCCAGAATACCAATCACAGAAATCTTCGTTTGACCGGTTCATATCAATCTAAAAACAAGAGATATCAATTGTATGGAGCTTGGATAAAGAATCAATTACGAGCCTCTCAAAACGGTGGTGTTCAAAGAGCTGAGGATCTTCAGGACCCGAATCGAGTTGATCGTTTTACGGTTCCCGTTAGTTTAGGAAACCAAGCCTCATTTCGTTCCAATCCCTTTGTAACAGCTATCAATACGGGTTCGGAATTGAATGAAAGACAATTTTTTATTCAGCAGCACTATGACTGGGGAAAGAGAGATTCCATTGCGATCAATGACAGTACCAAAGAATATTTGTTTTATCCAAAATTCAGAATACAACACCGTTTTATTGACCATAAAATAGGGTATTCGTTTGGGGATGTATTTGCAGATTCTTTGACGTATGCTCAATGGTATGGATTAAATCTTGGTAAGTCAAAAGACACCCTGCAATGGAATGAAAACTGGTCCATCAAAGAAAATGAATTCAGCTTGATCCAATTCCCGGATGCAAAAAATACCGCTCAGTATTTACAGGCAGGGTTACAACATCATTACATTGAGCGTACGAATGAATCTTCCCCTTTATTTTTGAATAACCTCACCCTTTTTGGCGGATATAAAAATCGTACTAGAAATAAAAAATGGGATTTGAATTTGCAAGCACATGCATTGGTATTGGGAGCTCAACAAGGCGATTACAAAGCAACAGCTTCCATCAGCAGATTCATTTCATCCCAATGGGGTAATCTTAGCCTACATTTCAGCAATGTAAATCGAACACCTTCATTCATTATGAATTCCTTGAGTCGATTTTCTTTTGGAAGGTATCCTTCCTTTAATAAGGAGAACTCTACCAGTTTGGGTATGGAGCTCTCCAATGGAGAAACTCAAATTGGGCTCACGACACATACCTTATTTAACTACACTTATTTTAGCAGTTATCAAAAACCTGAACAATTCAGCGGAACCATACAAATGGTTCAAGGGTCTTTTTATCGACGTTTTAAATTGCACAAAAACTGGCATTTGCATTCGGAATTTTTGGTTCAGGCGGTTGACGTGGCTTCACCTGTTCGTGTTCCGCTATTTTACACACGTCAACGATTGGCTTATGAAGGGAAACCCTTTCGAAATTTATTAATTTCAACCGGATTGGAATGCAGGTATTACAGTCCTTACAAAGCCATGGGTTATTCTCCATTGCCTGGTCAATTTACCGTGCAGGATACGATGGTCATTCGAAACAGACCTGACGTGAATTTGTATTTGCACGCCCGTATTCGCCAATTCGCCGGTTATTTCAGGGTGGAGAATATTCAAACCATTGATCCTGCCAACGGTTTTACATTTACTCGAAACAACTTTTCAGCGCCTTTATACCCAACACCCGGATTAATGATTCGACTAGGAATTCAGTGGTGGTATGTCAATTAGGATGCCCGTTAATGCTTTGTGATTTCTTTCATTATTCATTTCATATGAATCCGGGTAATTGGTTATTCTACAATCAGGTATTAACTTTATGTCTGTGCGTAAATTTATTTTAGCCATATCTGCAGTTTTATACATTCTTCTTTCCGTCGGATTTTCCGTCGATTGGCATTATTGTATGGGCGAACTCAGTGAGATTCGTTTTCAAAATCCACATTCCGATATCTGCGGTAAATGTGGGATGAAAGAAAAAAAAGGTGGTTGCTGTGAAAACGAAACCAAATTTTACAAATACCAACATGCGTACAAGTCAGTCAAAGAAATCAATGCCTTTGCAACATACGATCTGGATTTTGAATCAACGTATTTTACTTTATTTAATGATCAATTAACACGAGCTGATATTTTTCACGTTGATCCGTTACCACCGGACGACTCGCCACCATCCATTCCCATCTTCAAACGCAACAGGGTATTTCGCATTTAGAATAAGTGGTTTTTTTTTGATTAAACCAT
>JBILCT010000234.1:0-3146 GCA_044353025.1 Ferruginibacter sp.
TTGATCCCCCATCAAACCAATCAAACTTTCGTTGTAAAATCAAAGTTGGGACCGGAATTAAAAATTGACCAAAGTCTCAGTCACAACGGCGTTTGTTTGACCATTGAGTCTATTCATAATGATCTACATCGGGTGACTGCCATTGAGGAAACTTTAAAAAAAACGAACCTGGCGGATTGGAAACCAGGTGATTATATCAATTTAGAACGTTGCGTACCTATGAATGGCCGATTGGACGGACATATCGTACAAGGTCATGTCGACGGATTGGGTGCTTGTAAGGAAATTGAAGATAGAAATGGTAGCTGGCTCTATACATTCAGCTTTGAAAATGAGTATGCACCCCTAATACTAGAAAAGGGATCCATTTGTATCAATGGCACAAGTTTAACTTGTTTTAATGTAACAGATGATCATTTCCAGGTGGCCATCATACCGTACACTTATGAACATACCAATATCCACCAACTCAAAAAGGGACAATATGTAAACCTTGAGTTTGATGTGGTTGCCAAGTACCTCCACAGACAAACTTCACTTCTTCACAAAGATTGGCATAAGAGCAGTTAATCAATCTTATTCCCTTTTAATGCAGCAGCTACCGCCTGATCCATAATTCTCTCCGCATATGGCCTGGATATATTATTTAATTCCTCCTGCTTTGTTTGAATCAGACTTTTATCCTCCATGCTCATGGCCATTTGTAAGGACTGCATAGCCATTGCCGTTTGCGTCATTTCTTCCGCAGTTAAGAATGATGCATTTTTTTGTAAAAAGCGCTCGGTGGTTTTGAGCAACTGATCTGCTTCAGTTCGCGCTTCAGTTAGTGCTCTTTTAAAAATATCATCTTGAGCATGTGTGATGGAATCCATCAACATTTGTTCAACTTCCTGATCGGTTAATCCATATTGCGGTTTCACTTCGATGCTTTGCTGAATTCCACTTCTGATTTCTCGAGCAGTTACTGTCAATATTCCATCTGCATTGATCAAAAAACCGATTTCCACTTTGGGTAAACCTGCAGGCATGCCGGGTATTCCCTTCAAATTAAATTCAGCCAACTTTCTGTTATCTGCCACTAAATCTCGCTCTCCCTGATATACACTAATTCTCATGGAAGACTGACCGTCTATTTGTGTGGTATATTGACGTGCTGCCCTTGATGGAATTTTCGCATTCCTTGGTATCAATACGTCCATCAGTCCTCCTGCTGTTTCTATACCTAAACTCAAGGGCGTAATGTCCAACAACAAAATCTCTCGATTATTACCCGCCAACACATCCGCTTGTATGGCTGCACCCAAGGCCACTACCTCATCCGGATTGAGTGCATCATGAATCGGTCTACCAAAAAATTCAGCCACTGATTTTTTTATGAACGGTATTCTTGTACTTCCTCCCACCAAAACAACCTCATCAATTTCACTGGTTTTAATCCCGGCATCTTTCAATGCATTTTTACAACAGTCTAATGTTCTAGCTAATAGTGGGGCTATAATTTGCTCCAATTCGTTTTTACTTAAAGCGATCTTTTCACCCAAATATTCGCCGTGATATACTTCCTGATCACTCAATGTTTTTTTTGCTTGCTCTGCCATAAGTCGAAACGCCTGCCATTCAGATTCCGTAAGTTGATTAAACCTAGATTGAGGGACATTTTTTTGCCAGTACTGGATGATCAGCTGATCAATATCATCCCCTCCTAAATAAGTGTCCCCATTGGTAGACATCACATCAAACACTCCGTCAGTCAATGATAAGACAGACACGTCAAAAGTGCCCCCACCCAAATCATACACTGCAATTTTTTTGGTGGCATGATTTCTATCTAATCCGATTCCATAAGCCAAGCTTGCTGCAGTGGGCTCATTGATTATTCGCAATACATCCAATCCGGCAAGCTTTCCGGCATCACGTGTTGCCTGTCTTTGTGCATCATTGAAATAGGCAGGCACAGTGATAACCGCTTTGTTAACGGGCGTTTTTAGAATATGCTCAGCGCGCTGTTTGAGGGCAATCAGAATTTGTGCAGAAAGCTCAACAGGCGAATAAAACCGATCGCCCAATTGTACTTTAACCAATGAATCTGTTTGATCATCATGAATGCGATAACTAACGCTGTTGCCTGAGATCAAATCCCGGTAACTTTTGCCCAACAACCTTTTCACAGAAAATATGGTTCTTTCGGGTGCCTCAATCAGTTTTTGACGAGCCTCCTCTCCTACCAAAGGCAATCCGCTTTCATCCAAGTAAATAATGGAAGGAACGAGTGCCGATTGATCTGACTCCTTCAAAACAACCGGTTTTTTTGTTTCAGGGTGTATGATGGAAACAAGACTGTGTGTGGTTCCGAGATCAATCCCGACAATCATTTCATCCTGTTGCAAGCTGCCCGTAGAGAGATTGATACCAATTTTTGCCATGAATATTTTTTGGCAAAATTAATCCAATTAAAATTGATCTGACCAACTGTTAAATTGAATGAAACTTTATTTCAGGGTTTATTCTGCCAGCAGCGTCTGACTGATTTTTTTCCCGGTTGACGAAACCAATACAGCACGATAAACGCCCTTCTTAAGCGGATTTATAAGCTTTATTTGCGAATTGCCACTTACAGAATGAATGGTCAAATCCTGACGATGAACAAGTTGTCCGGAAACCTGTATGATTTCAAATCCATAATTCCCAAGATCCATATTGCTCCATTGATAATTCCATGTATTTCCAACCACGGGATTCGTAGTTATCTTCCAAGCTGGTTCCAAATCGGATCCGATGATTTTAGGTTGGTTGTTTGTAGCGAGGTTTGACTTCATCAAAAATCGAATCCGAAATCTATCTGCAGTTTCGCCTATATTTTTCGAGTCTACCACAAATGGATAACTGAAAATTTTATTGGTTGGTATAGGATATAATTTGCTTGTCAAACGATCTTCCAGCAACGGCTCCAAGTGATCATCTGAAAAGTTATTGCCTGTAATTTCAAGTTCGTGAGAACCTGTTCCAAGTTGATGAAGACGAATGCGATATTCCTGTTCAGCAACAGGTGGCATGGATTGAAGTACGCTCCACTCTTTTTTATTATCAAGCAAGGCGATATACTCATTCATACCCAATGTGAATTTGGGTGCGCTGGAATATTCAAG
>JBILCT010000233.1:0-3146 GCA_044353025.1 Ferruginibacter sp.
TTTCTTGCGTATGCTGAATAAATTGAAAAACATCTGATCTAAAAAGTCTGACATGAGTGAATCCGAGTTCAATACTGGTTTTCTGAATGAATGAGGCCATTTTTGGATCTTTCTCAACAATGGAACAATCTACTACTCCCCTGCTTGACAGTTCATAACTGATGCATCCTGTTCCACCAAAAAGGTCGAGGGTTTTCAAAGTATCCAATTCAAGATTGTTCTGAATAACATTGAACAGACCTTCTTTGGCTATGTCTGTAGTTGGACGGGTATGCGGCATATTGGCAGGTGGCTGAATGCGCCGACCACCATGACTACCACTGATGATTCTCATAATGAATATTCCAAGATTGGTGAGAAAAGATGAAGTGGATAGGCATGTTCATCGATATCTTCCGGCAATACGATTTCTGAATTTTTGAATTCGATACGCCCAAATGATCTGTATATGAGATCATATAAAGCGGAATCTTTAGATATTAATCCGGAAACCTCTATGCAGGTTTTGACCGGATTCCATTGATATTGTTCACAAACCTTAATCAGATGAAAAAGAATATCCTCTTTAGTTTGATATGCATATACCTGATGCAGCTGAATTTTACCATCCACTTGAATATGAATACGAATTTCGGTTTGGTATATGGTCAGCCGTATGTTTTCTTTTTGTCCGGATGAAACCGGATAAAACCTTAATGCGTGTTCTTTTTCAACAGTTGGAAATAAAGTATTTAAGGTTTGATCCAGTGAGGTTTCCAACCGATATGCATGCATTATTTCGTTTTCATTAGTTGATCCGAACTTAACTGAGGTCAAGGGTGCCGCTCCGAATAGCAAATTCAGGTATTGTTCCGTTTGCTTCGGCTCAAAATATTTTTGAGGTAAAAGCATTGATTCTGTGTGCAGGAAATATATTTTAATCACATCATTTGGAATTTGGACTTGACTATGGATTGTATTTAATTTTTGTCCGATGAACATTTGCGTTTCATCTTGACTTTCGGATTCCCACCAATCAAATGATACCAATGTACCAAATTGATCAATTTTGGCTATAATTAGCCTCCTTTCGGATATTCCCAATAAAAATCTATGTGGTCCATTGGAATGAACTTTTGTTGAAACTGAGCATACTGTTTTCACAAATCCAAATTTAGGCAGCAAAATAAGGATATTTTTGCGCAATCATGGAAGCTGCAACTCATTCTGATCTTCGTGTACGTGTAAGTTATCGTCAGATACTCTCCATGTCATTACCCATTACATTGGCTATTTTGATCCCTCAGATCAATTTAATGGTCAATAGTATTTTTTTGGGTCATTACAGTGAGGAGGCTTTGGGTAATGCGGGTGTAACAGGCGTTTTTTATCTAATTTTTGCTGTTTCCGGACATGGATTAGGAAATGCTATTCAATCGGTTTTCTCTGGATATGCCGGCTCGGGCAAACCGGAATTTTTTTCTGTAATTTTATCACAGGGGATTCGCATATCCGTTTCCATAGCTGCTGTATTTATGCTATTCACCTGGTTAGCTGCTCCTTATATTTTAAGCGAAATTGCGGAACCATCAGCATTCCCCGAGGAGATGCGTTTCCTGAACATTCGAATTATCGGGTTGCCGTTCTTATTTTTATTTCAGATGGGCAATGCATTTCTGATTGCTACTTTAAACAGCCGATTACTCATCATTTCATTTATCGTAGAAGCTACCTTCAATATTTTGTTTGATTATTTGTTGATTTTCGGTCATGCTGGGATGCCGGCGCTCGGATTTCAGGGAGCGGCTTGGGCCAGCATCATTGCCGAGTGTTCGGGTATGATTGCTGTTTTTATGGTAATTGTCTTCTCTGGCCTCAAAAGAAAATATCAGCTTTTTGAATCATTTCGTTACGATGCATCTATTCTTCGACAAATTCTTCAAGTAGCTATTCCGCTAATATTACAATATATGTTGAGTTTGACTACTTGGCTAATTTTCTTTCTCATGATAGAAACAAGGGGTGCGATGGCCAAAGCCATCAGCAATACCATGCGCAACGTTTTCGGTATAGCCGGTATTTTTACTTGGGCGTTTTCAGGAACATGCAACACCATGGTGTCTAATTTGATTGGACAAGGCAAGAAAAAAATTGTGATTTTAGCCATTCAGAAAATCAGTTTTTTAAGTTTGGCCTGCAGTCTATTTATCGTACTATTGCTTAATATTTTCCCAAGTCAATTCTTTCAGCTTTTTTCAAATGAACCCATCTTTTGGGACCATGGAACCCCCGTCATTAGAATGGTTTCCATGGGTATGTTGCTGATGAGCGTTTCAAATGTTTGGCTGAATGCCGTTACAGGAACCGGTTTTACCAAAATAAACCTGATCATTGAAATTGTGGCCATTGGATTATATCTTATTTACACTTGGTATTTCATGCATTATCGCTACATGTCTCTGGCCATGGCATGGAGCAACGAATTGGTTTACTGGGGCATTATATTAACTGCTGCGCTTGGTTTCATGCTTTCGGGAAAATGGAAAAAGGGATCCCGATAAATGATCATCTCAAAGCAAATGAATATGATTCCAGCCATTCAGTGATTTGAACTTCTTCTTTCTCCATTATTATTATGAATCTGAATCATTTCTTCGCCTCGGAGGGCGCCAGCCAAATATTATTTTCGTATTCCAAATCGGGAAAGTTTCGATCTTCATCGATCACAATTTTTTTCATTTGGTCTTTTACAGGAATTCTGATTATAAACTGATCTGTATTGTTCCAAATCTCCACAGGCCATTGAAGATTCCCTTTTTTACCGGTAAGGGTTTCATATGAAATCATCAAAGGCATCACCATATTGTCTCGATTAGTTACTGTAACCAATGTTTCAACATCTTTTTCATATTGCACATCAACAATGGCTTGATCAAGTCGGTCGTTCTCCAAAAACCAAGATTTCCAAAACCATTGCAGGTTTTCTCCCGAAGCATCTTCCATAGTTTTGAAAAAATCGATGGGAGTTGGGTGTTTGAAAGCCCATCGACGAATGTATGTTCGAAATGCAAAATCAAACCGCGCTTCTCCAATAACGAATTTCCTTAGTAATTGGAGTGCGTAAGCCGGTTTATAATATAATGCAATGCCGATATTTCTCTCTTTCA
>JBILCT010000027.1:0-8533 GCA_044353025.1 Ferruginibacter sp.
CCATTTTTAAAACCAAGTTCTTTCAATAATGGATCATGAAATGCAAGTCCATATTTCATGGATTTAGTTTCGATATTTTTTTCACCCCAAACCATCAAAATCATAGCATAGATTGCAAATGCCAATAAAACATTTACAGTAACTCCACCGATCATGATGATCAATCTTTGCCAGGCCGGTTTGCTGCGGAATTCCCAGGGTTGTGGGGGTTGTTTCATCTGTTCTTTATCCATGCTCTCATCTACCATGCCTGCGATTTTCACATATCCACCCAATGGCAACCATCCAATTCCGTATTCAGTTTCACCTACTTTCTTTTTAAAAATAGAAAACCAGGGATCGAAGAAGAGATAAAATTTTTCAACACGACATTTAAACCAGCGTGCTGTAATGAAATGTCCGAATTCGTGCAGAATAACAAGGATAGAAAGTGAGAGGATCAATTGGGCGGCTTTGAGTCCGATGCTCGACCAATCCATGGCTAAAAAATCAATCATAATTATTATTTTCCGGGTGTTCAGATTTTAAGAAGTGTTGCAGCATATTCGCGAGCTTCCGCGTCACTGTCATAATATTCCTGTAAAGTTGGTTTTTCAATGAAGGAGATGGTCTCCATGGTTTTTTCTACAACAGCCGTAATATCCAAAAATCCAATTCGATTTTTTAAGAATGCCCAAACAGCCATTTCATTGGCTGCGTTTAAAACACAGGATTTATTACCTCCTGCACGCAATGCTTCAATGGCAAGACCCAAATTTCGGAAAGTTCGATAATCAGGTTCTTCAAAACTTAGGTTTGGGTATTTTTTAAAATTGAATCGTTCAAATTGGTTGCGAATTCTATTGGGGAAACCCAGCGCGTATTGTATTGGTAACTTCATGTCAGGAAGCCCCATTTGTGCTTTGATGCTTCCATCTTCAAATTGCACCATGCTATGAATCACACTCTGTGGATGAATGACCACATCTATTTGATCCGGATTTAAATTAAAAAGCCATTTGGCTTCGATCATCTCCAAACCTTTGTTCATCAATGTAGCAGAGTCGATACTGATTTTCGCCCCCATGCTCCAATTCGGATGTTGAAGTGCATGATCACGCTTGACATTCACGAGAAAATTAGGCTTCTTACCTAAAAATGGTCCGCCGCTGGCAGTGAGAATGATTTTCTCAACCGGATTTCTTGATTCGCCCACCAAACATTGAAAAATAGCAGCGTGCTCACTGTCCACAGGGATGATGGGGGCTCGATGTTCGAGGGCTTTTTGCATCACGATATCACCGGCTACTACCAATGTTTCTTTATTAGCAAGCGCAATGACTTTCCCTTTCTCCACCGCCTTGAGTGTTGGTTTCAATCCGGCAAATCCAACAATGGCTGCCAGCATGATATCATATGTGTCAAAATCAGCCAACTCTACCAAAGCTTGTTCTCCGGCAAAAACTTTGATTTCTGTGGACTTTAAAGCTTCTTTGACAATCGAAAACTTTTGATCATTTACAATGCATACTGCATTCGGTTGAAATGCCAATGCTTGAGAAATCAATAATTCTTCATTGTTATGTGCAGTGAGTATTTCAACCTGAAACAGATCCGGATTGGCTTGGATCACTTCCAAAGCCTGTGTTCCGATCGATCCGGTTGATCCGAAAATAGCAACTTTTTTGGGTGCGAGACCTGACATGTTTGTATGATTACAGATTCGGCGGCAAGTTAGTCAATAACCGGCAACCATTGAATGAATTAACAAGAAAGCTTATGTGAAAAGAAAAGGTTGTAATGCATCCGCCATTTTTCGATCATTGGATAATCTGGGCACTTTGTTTTGTCCACCCAACTTGCCCACACTTTTCATATAATCCACAAAACCATTTTTACGAATCGGGCAAATGCGGAGCGGCTCAAGAATGTTCCCACGGATGAGATCATCATAATAAACATTTTTCTGACGGAGATGAAAGTCTAGTTTCTGAGAAAACGCATTCAAATCGGGAGGCATCTCTTCAAATTCTATGAACCATTGATGGTGACTTTTTCCCTGATCACTGCTCACAAAAGGAGCAACTGTGCATTCTACGATACGTGTATTTGTTTCCGTTGCGGTTTGGCTGAGTGCATAATCAACCTCTTCTCCGATTACATGCTCACCGAATGCAGATATGTAATGTTTAATTCGCCCGGAAACCACCAATCGATAGGGTTCCGTTGAAAGGAACTTAACGGTATCTCCAATGCTGTATGCCCATAAACCTGCATTGCTACTGATGATCAATGCATAGTTCACACCAACCTTTACTTCCCCCAGGGAAAGACGTGACGGATTTTCTTTCCCCCAATCTTCCATTGGCACAAATTCAAAAAATATTCCACTGTTGGTATTGAGTAATAATCCTGGGTGTTCCTGACTATCCTGAAATGCGAAGAAGCCTTCACTGGCAGGAAACAACTCAATCGTATCCACTTTCCTGCCGATACTCTCCATCAGTTTGGGTTTATATGGTTCAAAATTTACGCCTCCTTGAACCATCACACTGAATTGAGGGAAAAGATCTCCTACTTTTTTGCCAGACTTTTCGATCAAACGATCAAAGTACATCTGCATCCAAGGTGGGATACCACTGATTAAACTCATAGGCTGACCGATCGTTTCTTGGACAATTCGATCAAGTTTGGCTTCCCAATCTTCGATACAATTGGTTTCATAGGATGGCAACTGATTGGAACGTAGATAAGCCGGAACATGATGATTAACAATTCCGCTAAGTCTTCCGGTAGGTATTCCTCCAATTCTTTCCAATTCAGGAGAACCACTCAGGAAAATCAGTTTACCATCTGCGAATTTTGTATTGCCGGTTTCAGCCATATAATACAACAAAGCATTGCGGGCGGTATTGATATGATTGGGAATAGAATCCTTGGTGATGGGAATATACTTCACTCCACTGGTGGTTCCACTGGTTTTGGCCAAATAAATGGGTTGCCCCTTCCACAAAACGTTATGTACACCTGATTTTACAAGGTCAATATAGGGTCGAATTTGCTCATAATCACGAATGGGGACTTGCTTAATAAAATCCGAATGATTTTTTATTGAAGCAAATCCATGTTCTTTACCAAAATTTGTATGGGCAGCTTTTTGTATTAAATCAGATAGTATATGCTGTTGATCTGCAACGGCATTGACCATATTTTTACGGATCTGCTTGGCGATGAAGCCTGCGAAAGGTTTGGCAAGAAAAGATTTGATGGCCATGTGCTGAAAATGCGAATTTACGCTGGGGATGTAATTTGTCAATAAAAAATCATAACCGATCCATAATTTCTTTAAAAATCAAGTTTAAGCATGAGAAATAGTTTTTTTAGAAAATACCTACTAATTCATTCATGGATTTATTTTGAATATAAATGAACAGAAGGATTCGATTTTTATACTTTTATTGTTGATCCTCATCATCAATTTTACTCAAATTCAATTTGGGCTTAAAACGATATTAACAAACATTCTGAAGGCAGACGGAAAAACATCACCGACCGAACTAGATATTTACTTTCAAATGTTTCAACATTGCCACCAAAACAATTACTTGAATCAGGATGGAAATCGTTGGCAGAAAATTTCAGCTTACAAATTCGTCTGAACTATTTCGATTTGTTATCGAAAACCAACTTGAAAATCCACGCTTGAAAGTAAAGTAAAGCTTGGATTTCTAACCAGAGTTTATTATTTCCAAGAGTGTATCATTGATTAATTTTTATTAAAAGCGCTTTCTTTATTTACTTTTGAAATTAAAATTTTTGAAACTCAATGTCAAACAGCATTAAAACTCACCTGATTTTCGCTTGTTTTTTGATTTTGTCTATAACTAACTTATTAGCTCAGTCCAATGCTCAACCATGGCTGAAGCAAAATAATATATATGAGATCAATACCCGGCAATTTTCAACGGAAGGAAATTTTGCAGGAGTTGTAAAACAACTACCTCGATTAAAGGAAATGGGCGTAGAAATAATATGCTTATTACCAGTTACACCTATTGGATTGGAAGGCAGAAAAATGAATGAAAATGAACTGGGTAGTTGCTATGCGGTGAAAAATTACAATGAAATAAATCCTGAGTTTGGGAACTTGGATGATTTTAAAAAACTTATCACTGAATCGCATGCACTAGGTATAAAGGTTATCATCGATTGGGTAGCAAATCAAACAGCACGTGATCATGATTGGGTGGCATATCATCCTAATTTTTATGAGCACCAACCCAATGGCGACTTTGTATCACCCATCGAAATGACGGATGTTTTCAAATTGAATTTCGAAGAACCAGAAATGAGAGACAGCATGATCCATTGCATGAAAATATGGATTCGTCAATTGAATATAGATGGGTTCCGTTGTGCTTTTGCCGAACCCGTTCCTGCTGATTTTTGGGCAAAAGCCATTGGTGATTTAAAGATGGTAAAAAAGAATTTATTTTTCCTGGCAGATGGAGATAAAGCTTGGTTTCATGAAGTTGGCTTTGATGCAAGTTACACAAGCGCTGCATTGCTTAAAATGGTAAACATTACTTCCGGAAAAATGACAATTGACGAATGGGAAGAATGGCTTTTCGAACATGAAAAAGAATTTCCGAAAGATGCACTTCGTTTATATTTCACCAGCAATCATGACGTAAACTCCTGGGGCGGAACCGAATTTGAACGCTATGGGAAAGCCGCATATAATTTAGCAGTGTTTGGACAAACATTTCCTAGAAGTATTCCTTTGGTATATAATGGCCAGGAAATTCCGCTTAAACGAAGGTTGGCTATTTATGTAAAAGACAGCATAACTTGGACGGGTTTTGAAAATTCAAACTTTTATAAAAAGCTCCATCATATTCGCAGAACGAGTCCAGCATTGGCTTCTGATGCATCTTACAAAAGGGTGAAATTGAATCAACCGGAATTACCGGTATGGGCTTATTTAAGGGAGAAAGATGGTCATCGTATTTTAGTATTGCTCAACTTCAGTGAGCGTGAACAAAAAATTCAACTAAGAGATGAAAGTGCCGTTGGTAAAGCCACGGAGATATTCTCCCAGTCTAAAATAACACTCAGTACAAACAACGAAATGACTATTCCGGAATGGGGATATCAGGTTTATCATTTTTCTAAAAATTGATCAAGCAAAGCTTCAAATGCTTCTCTTGAAATCATCTCAGCACCTAAACTGATCAAATGATTGGTTGATTGTTGACAATCGATGAGCTTTAACCCTTTTGATTGCAAATGTTTAACAGTATGAACAAAAGCAAATTTGCTCGCATTGGAGCGATGATGAAACATACTCTCCCCAAAAAACACTCCTTTTAAACAAACACCGTATAATCCACCAACGAGTTCTCCATTTTCCCAACATTCGCCACTAACGGCAAGACCTAATCGATTCAACTCGGAGTATGCAATCATCATTTCATCCTGAATCCAAGACCCTTTTTGTCCGGTCCTTGATACCAGACGGCAATTATTCATGACCGTTTCAAAAGCTGTATTGAAGCGGAATTCAAATGTATTTTTTCGTAAAACCTGTCGCATACTTTGACTAATCAGCAGATTTTCAGGGAACAGTACACAACGCGGATCAGGTGTCCACCATAAAATAGGTTCGTCTTCATTATACCAAGGGAAAATTCCTTTGCTGTAAGCAAGTATTAATCGCTGAACAGATAAATCTCCGCCCATGGCTAGCCAACCTTCTGCGTCAGCCAGCTGTGTCGGTGGAAATTGCATTTTATCATCTAGTAAAAACATCAACCTTCGTTTTCAGTACTTTCATCAATAAATCCCCAAACTGTTCTAAGTTCCTGTAATTCCTCGCCCTTAAGCTGCATATCGTTGTAATGCCCTGCGTTTCTTTTCTGACGCATAGCTTCATATATGGAAACAGCGCATGCGACGGATATATTCAATGATTGAATGATCCCCACTTGAGGAATGATAAAATTACCATCTACCAGACTTTGCAATTCATCACTCACTCCACTGTGTTCATTTCCAAAAACAAGTGCAACTTTTTCCGTGAGATTCAATTCGTATAAATCTTTTGAATCCCTACTTAAATGGGTTGAATACAATTTGTCGTATTTTTTTCTCAATGCCTGAACGCAAATATTCACATCATCGAAATGATGAACCGTTAGCCATTTGGCAGCGCTTGAGCTGCTTCTGGCACCCCATTTTTTATGGGGAGGAATGTTGGTATTTAGGATATATATTTCCTGAATACCGACTGCATCACAGGTGCGCATGACCGCTGAAATATTATGTGGGTCTGCTACATTCTCCAAAACCACAGTCAAACCGGTTTGTCTTTTGGCCAAAACCGATTCTAGTCTTGCCGTTCTTTCAGGGGTCATCTTATCAATTTATAGCAAAGATATAATCCAAGTTTAAACAAAAAGAAAAGGTTGCTTTTCCTATTTTTACTGAAATTATTAAACATGAAACGTTTCATCATAGGAATCACAGCCATCATTTTGATCGCATGCAACAATAAAAATCACGAATCTAATAAACAAGATGTTGTTGCTACGAATTTGGATACGACGATAGATCCCAGCGAAGATTTTTTCTTATATGCCAATGGTGGATGGATTAAAAAAAATCCTATTCCGGAGGAACAATCCAGTTGGGGTATTGGCAATCTGGTGATCGAAGAAAATCAAAAACGTTTGCGTGAGATCTGTGAGAAAGCTGCTTCTGCTCAATCTAAACAAGGATCACCGGAACAATTGATTGGCGATTTCTGGTATACTGCGATGGATACACAAGCGATCGAAAATGCGGGATTATCTCCCATTCAACCTTATCTGAATGAAATTGATCAGATTCAAAACATTCAGCAATTACTAACCACAGTAGCTCATCTCAAAGAAATCGGCTCTGCCACTATGTTTAGTGATTATATTGGTCAAGACGCCAAAAATAGTAATCAAATTGCCTATCAAATCTGGCAAGGGGGCATCGGCTTGTCTGAGCGGGAATATTATTTCAGACAGGATTCTGCTACAGAAATCATCAGGATGGAGTACAAAAAACATATTTCCAGAATACTATCCATGTCTGGTGTAAAAGTTGAAAATGCTAAAAAAGGTGCGGATGAGATTTTTAAATTGGAAACCGATTTAGCCAAAGTTTCACGTAAAATGGAAGACCTGCGTGATCCTTATTTCAATTATAACAAATTAGCGGTTTCGGATCTGCAAAAAAAATCAAGTTATATCCAGTGGACCACCTATTTGCAAAACATGGGTGTTCAAAAAATTGACAGTATTATTGTCGGACAGCCTGAATTTATTGTCGCATTGGATGGCTTGTTAAAAACAACTTCCTTGGATGTTTGGAAAGCTTATCTCCGATTTAATTTAATCAATGATTTATCCCCGGTACTCCCTGATACGTATGGCAAGGCATCATTTGAATTCAGTCAATTACTCTCCGGAGCCAAAGTTCGTAAAACCAGATGGAAAAGAATGATTCAGATTCAGGAAGATGCTATGGGAGAACTCATGGGACAACAATATGTGAAAGAATTCTTCAATGAAACAGCCAAGCAACGTTATACTGTCATGGTGGATGATATCAAAACGGCTTTACGTGATCGCATCAATGCGTTGACCTGGATGAGCTTACCTACCAAAGAAAAAGCATTTTCTAAGTTGACAGCTATCAAAGCAAAGGTGGGCTATCCGGATCGCTGGAAAGACTTCTCAGGCATGAGAATCAGTCGAAAATCACTTGCAAACAATTACATTGAATCCAGAAAGTGGTGGCATAAGCATGAGTTATCTAAATTGGGTAAGCCGGTTGACAGAACCGAATGGGATATGTATCCTCAAACGTACAATGCTTATTATAATTCAAGTAATAATGAGATCGTTTTACCGGCCGGTATCTTCACTGTTCCCGGATATCGCGATGAAGAATTGGACGATGCAGTGGTTTATGGTTATGCGGGAGCGAGTACCATCGGACATGAGATCACGCATGGGTTTGATGATGAAGGAAGACAATTTGATGCGAAAGGAAATCTGGTTAGCTGGTGGTTGCAGGAAGATGAAATTGCATTTAAAAAAAGAGCAGATGTGATGGTAAATCAATTCAATGATTATGAGCCGGTGAAAGGTTACCACATCAATGGTAGTGCGACCTTAGGAGAAAACATTGCTGATTTGGGTGGTGTTTTGTTGGGATTGGAAGCGTTCAAAAAAACCAAGCAATACAAGGAGAATAAACCCATTGCAGGTTTAACCCCCAAACAAAGATATTATTTAGGTTATTCATTGGGATGGCTGGGACACATTCGCGAAGAACAACTTAAAAATAGATTATTGACGGATGTTCATTCTCCTGCGAATTATCGTGTAAATGGACCATTTGCAAGTGTAGATGACTTTTATAAAACCTTTAAAATTCCTGCCAATAGTCCAATGTATCGTCCGGATTCCCTTCGCGTAAAAATTTGGTAACCATCCTCATTTAAAGCCTCATCCAT
>JBILCT010000235.1:0-3126 GCA_044353025.1 Ferruginibacter sp.
ACATGCTGCATCCGTGTTCCGGATGTAAATGCTCGATCAATCGATCGATAAAACGTGCAGCTTCATCATGATCTCGGTGTTTATAGAGTAGATGATAATAATGGGTGTCAAACCATTCATTAAATTCAGTGGGGTTCATACTGCAAACTTAGCGATTCGTTGGTCATTCGTCATCCCCGATTAAGTTTGTTATATTTGTCCCCAAATTTGAGTACATGTCGCTTATTAAAAGCATCTCCGGCATACGGGGAACCATTGGTGGGAAACAGGGTGAAAATCTGACACCCATCGATATTGTGAAATTCTCCACAGCTTATGGCCATTGGTTGAAACAAGTTCGACCGGAAAAAAAATGTATTGTTGTGATTGGTAGAGATGGTCGTATCAGTGGAGCCATGGTTAAATCGTTGGTTGTTTCCGGACTAACTGCTTTGGGAATCGATGTGATTGATCTTGATTTGAGTACCACGCCTACCGTTGAATGGGCAGTTACGCATTATCAGGCAGATGGTGGTATTATTTTGACTGCAAGTCACAATCCCAAAGAATGGAATGCACTCAAGCTATTGAATCATCATGGAGAGTTTATCAGTGGTGAGGATGGAAGAAAAATTCTTGAGTTGGCAGCATCAGATTCGATCGAATTCGCACCAGTTGATCAACTGGGAAATATAATAACACCGGAACACTCCCTGGATTTGCATATTCAACACATACTGGATCATCCATTGGTTCAGGCAGATATCATTCGCGCAGCCAATTTATCAGTGGTGGTAGATCCGGTAAACAGTACAGGAGCAATCGCTGTACCTGCTTTATTAAGAGCGCTTGGTGTAAATCAGATTCATGTAATCAACGAAACCATCGATGGTCATTTTGCACACAATCCTGAGCCGCTTCCTGAGCATTTAACCGCATTGAGTCATGAAGTTGTCTCGAAAAAAGCAAATCTGGGAATAGCTGTTGATCCTGATGTAGATCGGCTTTGTTTTGTTTGTGAAGATGGTTCTATGTTTGGAGAGGAATATACATTGGTGGCAGTTGCAGATTATATATTGAAAAAACGTCCGGGAAATACGGTGAGCAATCTTTCTTCCACCCGTGCTTTGCGTGATGTGACTGAAAAGCATGGTGGACAGTATTTTGCTAGTGCAGTGGGGGAGGTGAATGTGGTGAACAAGATGAAAGCGGTAAATGCTGTGATTGGTGGTGAAGGAAATGGAGGAATTATTGTGCCGGATTCGCATTACGGACGGGATGCTTTGATCGGCATCGCATTGTTTTTATCTCATCTGGCAGAATCCAAAAAATCGGTGAAACAATTGCGCAATACTTACCCGGATTATTTTATAAGCAAGAATAAAATAATGCTGAATAAGGACACCCCGATTAATCAGGTATTTGATCGTATCAGTGAAAAATATCAACAGCATGGTATCAATAGGGAAGACGGACTTAAAATTGATTTTGAAAAAGACTGGGTACATCTTAGAACAAGTAATACCGAACCGATTATTCGTATCTATGCAGAAAGTCAATTTGAAACAACGGCAGCCAATATTGCCAATCAAATAATCAGAGACATCCAGGAGTCTTTGGCATAACTGAAAAAAAATCCAATGAGCAACCGCATTTATTTCGACAACGCAGCAACAACAGCTATCGACGAAAATGTATTCGCTGCCATGATGCCCTATTTCACGGAGAAGTTTGGTAATCCATCATCGATTTATTCGTACGGAAGAGAAACCAAATTGGCGATAGAAACAGCTCGTAAAACAGTTGCAAAAATTTTGAATGCACACCCTTCGGAGATTTTTTTTACGAGTGGTGGCTCAGAAAGTAACAACACCGCCATTCTGGCTGCTATCCGTGATTTGGGTTGTACACGTATTATCAGCTCTGTAATTGAACACCACGCAGTTTCGCATACGGTAGAACACTTTGAAAGATTGGGATCTATCCGCGCGGAATACGTACGAATTTTGGACAACGGACATGTTGATCTGGAGCATTTGGAAACCCTTCTGGCTTCATCCACAGAAAAAACATTGGTTTCCCTGATGCACGCCAATAATGAAATTGGTAATTTGCTCGACATAGAAGCAGTGGCTAATCTATGTCAAAAACATCAGGCTTATTTTCACAGTGACACGGTTCAAACAGTTGGACATTACCCGATTGATTTAAATAAAATTCCGGTGCATTTCATTACCGGTGCGGCCCATAAATTTCATGGTCCAAAAGGGGTCGGATTACTTTACATCAATCGTAATGTGCAAATCAAGCCTTTTATTTTTGGTGGTGGACAAGAGCGAAATATGCGTGCCGGAACAGAGAATATTTATGGGATTGTTGGATTTGCCAAAGCACTTGAATTGGCAGATGCCAATCATGATCAAGATAAGTTACATGTGTTTGGCATCAAGCATTACATGTATCAACAACTGATTGATCTGATTCCCGGTGTAGGATTCAATGGAGATGTCATGGGGGATAGCTTATACACAGTGCTCAGCACGAATTTTCTGCAATCCGAAAAAACAGACATGCTTTTAATGAATCTGGATTTGCATCATGTATGTGCTAGTTCAGGAAGTGCTTGTTCCTCCGGCGCAGAGGCAGGCAGTCATGTCATTCGCGCACTTAATACCAATACGAATCAGCTGACCATTCGGTTTAGTTTTTCAAAATTCAATACAAAATCAGAAGTTGATCTGGTAGTAAAAACACTGATCGATTTGATTTGATGTTGAATACTCCTTAGAAATGGTATCCTAGTTTCTGTGTGAGTTCGGAAGGTAATGCCGGTAGTTTTTTTCGTTCGATGAGAAAGCTGCTCAATTGAGCGACCTCTTTGAATATATAATGCTTTTCCAAAGCGCCTTGTAAATATCCGGCGCCGGTACTACCACCTGTTCCTACTCTGCTTCCAATCATTCTTCTTACCATGTTGATGTGGCGCGCTCTCCATGCAGCCATTTGATGGTCGATGTCAAGCAAGGTCTGTAATAGTTGAAAAGGCAATTCCAATGCGGGATATCCTTGATAAAGCATGATGAATAAGGCCGATCTGCAGGCGGCGGGACTCAATGATCTTTCGCTATCTGAATTTGGTTCAAAAAA
>JBILCT010000081.1:0-5776 GCA_044353025.1 Ferruginibacter sp.
TCGGCGGTACGCTTCAAATAGTCTGCCACTTTCATCGTAGCATCGTAAAGGGTATTATTGCCAGCCAGATTCACCAAACAATGAACAACATTGTCATCCTCATCTTTGCAAACCGCCAAAAATCTTCTTTCTCTTTCAGCGCCAGATCCATTTGAGCCAACACCAGGCTGATCGCGGTAGTAAAGCAAATGGGTTTGAAAAACGGTGGCGTCTTCCATGCCTGCCCAGTTCTTAAATGACATGAAGTCCATCGGTTTTCTTAAGTTCAGGTTATAACTTTTTCCGGAAGCAGCCTCTTTAACGTTTAAATTACCCTCTTTCAAATTGGAGGCAACAGCCCCACCTGAAGCATACACAATCACCAATCCATCCATGTTCTCTTTGATTTTTCCATTCACCATATTGCCCCCATCAAAACAAACACCAACAGGAGTTCCTCTTTCGGGGTTATTCTCATCACAAACATCCATATATGTACCTGCACTGTATGCTATAATATTTTTATTTTTCGCCCATTCGTTGTATCGTGAATAAACAAGCTTCCCATTCTCCTTGCAAGCAAAATATTTTACTTTGATGTGCTGATCTTTTCTACTCATTTTTACGACATTGATCGGATCACCACTAATATTTGCTGTACTCATAGAAACGTAATTCTCGTCGTACTGAGCTGCAGCTTCAAATTGTAATGAGATCAAAATAGATGCGATTAATAACAAATGTTTCATTTGATTTTTATTTTTTAAACTTTTTGAAAATGTGAATGACAGTGACCAGATAAGCGATGCCGGTGAAAATAAATAAGAAAAAAATCAAGAATCGTTTCATCGGTGGAGCACTCCAAATGCGCTTATATAAATAATCCCATTTTGTATCGGCTATATTGTTGACGATTTTTTCTGATTCGGTAACTTTTGGGGCTACTCCGTATTTGTTTTCTTTGCACTTGGCGGAAAGATAACGGAATTTGAAATTGTATTTCAAATTTGGATCTTCCTGTGTATACTTGTCGAGTCGATTGCTGATTTCCGACATCCAGTATTGATATAAGCCGCCATATAGATCTTGGTTCGGACCCGGCACACGTGCATAATATTTATACCCCTCCACATTCATCATGAACAAGGATAGACTATCGCCATTGAATGTAGTTAGCTTTTTTGAAATCCTGGGCAACAAAGAATCAGTATATGCCAACATCAAAATAGAAAGACTGGTGAAATGATCACCGGTGACCGTATCTAAGATTTGAATATCGCGACTGATCGCTGACAGATCTCTCATGTCTACGGAATCTAAGTAATCGGCATAGGGGAATTGGGTCAGCAGACTATCTTTTGGTATCCCATTTATCCTAATTGGAAGATTAAATTCCGATGCCATTGGCTCCTCCCATTGAGACATGTAATCATCTTGATTGGATTTTAACCCTAAATACATTACAGCACCTAATAAAATCAGCAATAAAGCAAGCATTATCCAGTTAAGCGTATTCCATTTCATCTTCAATTGTTTTCTTTATTTATAACTTTAAGCCAACACTTAAGTGGTAGTCTATAAAAGGTGTTGTTTGGTTTTTGATAAATAATGAGCTTGCACCACCCATAAAAGTCAGCGATCCTATTCGGAGAAATATTCCACCCTCTGCCTCTATTCCGGAATTTAGAGCATTTGCAGCGCGGGCATATTCCGTGGACTGTATGATATTTGTGGAAGCATCGATAATATTGAATTCTTTTACATCCTGATACGTACCAACTCCACCTCCTAGATATAATCTAAAGTTACCACCGCCAAACAAAAACCCTCCAGTTATTGAGGTTCTGCTGTAGTAGTCTGACCCTGTAAACTGGTATGAAGAACCGCTAGGTATTGCTTCGTTTATAGTAAGACCCGTGTATGAGTATTTATCTCCTTTTTCAATTGCGAATTTAGTGCTAACATATACCCATCTACAACCAAGAGTCAAAACAACATTATTAATTAAATCTGTTTTTTGAGCCACTGCACCTCCATTTAAAAACCAGAAGTTTTTATTTTTTTCAACAGAACCTCTTTTTGTATGCGTAATGTCATAAGATCTTGTTTCAACACAGCTGGTATTGTTACAATCCCCTTCAGCCCTCACATAGATGGTGTTATTTCCCTTTTTTGCTTTGTATTCTATAGAAGTTTCTCCTGATGCCAATCTTTCTTTTTCACAACCTTCTTTGTACCAAACCCATTTAGCACCATCACCAAGATAACCGCCGTTTAAGTTTAAAAGATATTTATTTTTCTTTATTCTCTGAACATTGATACTTGATGCTTCAACAGAAAGTGTCTTTACTACTATACGTACACTTGTTTCATCGGAAGATGGGCAAACAGGATCTTGTGCTGAAACGAAATATTCTGTATTCTCATCAGGATAAACAGTTATGCTCCCTCCAGTTCCTTCTTCACGTTGAATATAATTGCTTTGCCCCTGAGAACGCCATACCCACTCTGCTTCTCTGGATAAACGACCCCCTAATGCAGTTAGTGTAACAGGTTGTTGTGCACAAGCATTAGGTTGACTGACTGTGATATCTGTTGGTTTGATGGAAGGTTCTAATACTTGCAGCGTATGTGAGGCGCAACCTGTGGCGCTGATTGTAGGTCCTTCTGCTCTTACATAATAGGTAGTGGTTTTTGTTGGAGAAACAAAAATGGTGTCTCCCTCTCCTTCTTTTACGCCATTGCAATTGTTTCTGTACCAAACCCATTTTGCATTCAATCCCTTTTTTCCGCCCAATATATGCAACATGGTTTGCTCTCCTTGTTGGGTATTACAAACGATGGTCTTTCCTTGAATGCCTTCTGCAGGACGGCTGTTGTTATCAACCACAACCTGCTTGGAAACACAGGCCGTATTGTTTTTTAATCCTTCGCCTCTTACATAAAAAACTGTGTTTTTGTTGATGTTGTTTTTAACAAGAATCGGCCCCTCACCTTCTTTTGTACCGCCCGTACAAGAACCACTGTACCAAACCCACTTTGCATCTCTTGTAAGGGTACCACCCACTACTTTCAATGTTACCGTTTCTCCTAAAATGATATTGGCATTGCCAAATATAGAATCTGCAACAACAGACAAAGCCTTGGTTTTAAACTTATCTTTTGTGATGTCGGGATAAGATTCATTTTTTACTGAATAGAATTCATTCTCAATCTGCATCGCATCCATTTCCCAGTCCATGTTTTCGTTTTTCCCTTCATTGAATTGAGAAATATCAATTGAAACTGTTTTTTCAATGACATCATTGTTGCAATTGATATAATCAACCTTCCAATTCAAAAATGTGCTCAGCGTTCTTATATTGTCGTGATTGGTAACAAATAAGGCAAATTTGGCTTTTTTAGTATTGGTAGAGTCGCACGGTTTTTTAGGGATTTTATACCCTATTTCAATTTTTACTCCATAACCAGAAAAAATTGGAGTGGTTGCCATTGTGTATCCATCTTTTTTTACTTGCGATACAACAGACAATGTAATTAAAGAAAAGATAAGTGATAGCGAAGCTTTAATTCTCATGATAGTTTAATTGTTAAATAAAATTACTTATTTATTATCGACAATATGTTTATACGAAGACAAATTATTTTTCATTCTTCTCCTTTTTTCTAAATACCTTCTTCATCTTTTCCTTAATCTTACCCAGCGTTTTTTTCAACTTGGTTTCTTTTTTTCGAGGACCTTCTGATGGAATGGTTGAAATGGGGTCCGAAGATGCATTGTTGTTATTAGGTGAAGAAACTGACGGATGTTGTGTTTGTGGCGAATTGGATGTAGACTGTTTAGATGGACTAGGAGATGATTTAGGCAATGATTTTGTTGTATTTTTTGGGGGATGGTTTTTTCTTTTGGTCAGCTCTTGCTTCGTTTGTTGTTGTGAAGTTATATCTGGAATTGGCAAAGATGAATCTAATGCTATTGGGGCAGAAGTGGATATTTCGGCAACTGAATCATTGATTACATCATTATTATTTGATTCAATAATGGCGTTGGGGCCAACTTCTTTTTTTTGAGTAAATATTAAAATACCAACGAATATAATCAAAAGTGCAGCTGTTGATGAAATAATAAGGTTGATACGCTTATTGAGAAAACCCCGAGCGGTGGATTTTTTATTGGCTTTTTCAAAATCAACAATATGGGTAGATTCTGTATGTCCTGATTTTGAATTTTTATTTGATCCTTCAAAAAGTATTCCCGGGAGTTGTTGTGTTTGTGCTTTAGGATCAATTCGCAAAAGATCTTCTTTTATTTTATCGCAGTCGATATATCTTTCCGAAAGGACTTTTGCGGTACATTTTGCAATTATAGGTTGAAAGACAGACAGTGTTGTTTTCAGCTGTTCATTAACAATTTTACTTAGGAGTTGAAAAGTAGATAAAGATTCCGAATCATAAGGTCGTTCGCCCATTACCATATACCACAACGTTACGCCTAAAGAATAAATATCCGATTGTGCAGTCACATTTTTGGATTCGTTGATTTGTTCTGGGCTCATATACATGGGAGTCCCCATCTGATATGAAGCAGCCGTTTGTGTGTATTCTGCAGATTGCGGATCGGAATTTTTTGCTATGCCAAAATCAAGCAACTTTAGAATCCCGTTCCTGTCTACCATAAAATTTGAAGGTTTTACATCTCTGTGTACCATTCCTTGCTGGTGGACATATTTGAGCGCATCCAACATTTGAACCATCAATCGAATGATCTGATCTTCTGCCAGCTTGCCTTTTTGTTCAATCAAATCCTTTAGCGTTAACCCATCAAAATATTCCATCACAAATCCAACATTTTCCTTTTCTTCTAAAATGCGTGTTACCCTGATGATATTGGGATGATTCATCCTGTAGATCTTTCTTGCCTCATCAAGAAATCTGTTTTTCACATGGTCGTTGTACAAAAACTCCTTGTTCAAAATCTTAATGGCAACTTCACATTTAAAAACCTGATCGTAGGCTAAATAAACGGTTGCCATACCGCCACGTCCAATTTCGTTTTTTATGATATAGTCCGAATGTTGTAACATGTGTTTATTCAGCAATAGATATTACGTTATATTGGTAAGAAGCATCAGACACATCTATCAATACTTCTGAACCAGGATTTTTTGAAAGGGTATTGGCACAACTCTCGCAAGAATTACCGGCTGGTGCGAACACAAGCGTAATTTTGGTAAAGGAAGTAGCTTCCGGCACTAAAGTACATTTGAACGTTAATGAAGCTGGATTAAAAGAACAATTGGTAGGTCGATAGTTTTTGTTTTTCATTAAAGCATTGGATTTCTGTTTTAGCTTATTTCTAAAATCTGTTAAACTTCCGGCACTTACTCTGAATGGTATTGGAGCATTTGGATCTTTTTTAATTACTGCAACAGAGTCAGTCTTTGCCACAGGAGTGGAAGTAGGTTTAGGTTCCGATGAAACAGGATTAGTTGTTTCTGGTAGAGGTGGATTTTCCGTTTTGATTTCGACAGCAACAGGATTTTGATCAGTTTCGTCGGAATGGGGTTGAGAAAAGTACCAAATACCAAATCCTACTGCACCTAAAAACAAAGGTATTAGTGCGAATAACCAATAAGGCTTGCTTTTCTCTTTTGGATAAGGATATTGATGGGTTGTAGTGTCTGATACTTTTGTTTTGGCAAAATCCGCACTCGAATTCGTCTGAGTTGCATGTTGAAAAGTCTCTTGATCAAGGGCTATTGAAAATTCTCTGCAGTTCTCGAAACGTGCCGCAGGA
>JBILCT010000117.1:0-4998 GCA_044353025.1 Ferruginibacter sp.
TATTACACATCTTTTCAGAAACAGCTGGATAAATGGTTCTGGGGTCGGCTAATGGAACCTTTACAATATTTTCGAAAATTTCATACTCGGTTGTTAAGTCGCTGTATGGATTATATCCAGTAAGCATTTGGTAAAAAGTAATCCCCAAAGAGTATATATCTGAGCGTTGATCAACTTCTTGTCCTTTTACTTGCTCAGGAGACATATAGTAAACCGTTCCTGTATGGGCCCCTGTTTTGGTAAGTTTGTAATTTGCATTGCCAACCAACTTAGCAATACCAAAATCAAGAACCTTTAAGGAATTGTTGCTTGTGACCATTAAATTGGAGGGCTTGATGTCGCGGTGAACCACTCCTTTTTTATGTGCATAGTCAAAGGCTGAAAGTGCCTGTTTAAACAACTCAATCGCATGCTGTTCGGGTATAGGACCTGATTTGTTTTTAATGTATTGATCTTCGTGATAATCGATCAAACTGACAATGTTTGTATGTTGAAGCTCAGACATGGTTTTAGCTTCATTGACAAAACGCTGCCTAATGGACTCATTGGAAGCTAAATGAGGATGAAGTACTTTGATAGCTACTTTTCTTCCTAACTTAACGTGCTCGGCCATGTAAACAGTACCCATACCGCCGTCGCCAATAAGCGACTTGACCTGATAATTGAGAATTTGACTTCCTATCATTTTTTTATTGATTTATTTTTATGGTATCTTTTTTCTTTAATGTGATCATGATGCCGATAAACAAAATCAAAGACAATACCACCAACATAGTAGCATCCAACTTAAGCGTACCAGACCAGGTATCAAAAACATCTTTGTATGAACTGTGAAAATTCTTATTCAAGGTATCAACAGCATCGGCCTTTTGTAACGAGTCGTTTGTCATCGTATTCATCATCACTTTATCCTGAATGTTACAAAACCCTTCGGTACCCCATCTTGAAATAGTAAAGTAACTGATAAATTCAACGAAACCATTGTTTATTTTTGCTACCACACCTGCCAGAATAATTTGGGGAATCAGCGCCAAAGGTACAATCGTTATTACTTTTTCAGTGGTATTAAAAATAGCCGATAACAATAAGCCCATCAATGTAGATGTTATTGATAAGGCCAACATCCACACAAATGTATTAACAGGGTCTTTCCATTCAAGGTGGCTATCGTTCAAAAATCGGGTTGTAACAATTAAAGTAAATAAAAAAGATTGAATTGCTGCAAAAAAACCAAGTACTGTGATTTTTGAAAACAAATAAGGGAAAATTCCCTGGTTAAACATCCTCTCTCTGATGTAAATTGGCAATTCCCCCACAATTTCTCTAGCTGCATTGTTAGTACCGAGCCAAACAGCCGAAACAGTAAGAAAAAAAGGAACGGAAAGTTCTACGTAATCATAAATCATGCATACAAGTAATGCAATGAAGGGTGCCTGCCCTATCATGATCATTGAGTTCAGCTTATCGTTAAATTTAATGTTGAAATATCTCATCGTAAGCCACCAATACTGTTGAAAATAATTCGTTTTCAAATTATGCCGAATCGGTTTGCTATTTGTATTTTCAAAATGGGTCTTCGTTTTATTTCTGTTGAATCTTTCTACCCATTTTTTAGATTTCTCCCCTGCCAAATTGGAATATACCTTTACCACATCGGCAACTTCAAAATAACTCAGATAGTTTTTAGCGCTTCCCGAATAAGCCATATGACCTCCTTCCGCCATAAAAACTACGGTGTCTACATAATTCAAATCTTCTGGCTTATGGGTTACAATCACAACCGTAGTTCCCATATCACAGAGTTTTCTTAGGCTTCCTAAAAAATCTTCTATGGTTTGAGGATCTAACGGCGAAGTAGGTTCATCTAAAAATAATATCAAGGGTTCGTTCAAAACTTCAACGGCAATGGATACCCGCTTTCTTTGTCCGCCGCTAATTTCTCCAACCAGTTGATGACGAATGTGGTTAATCTTCAGATTCGAAAGCACCTGATCTATTTTGGCATTGATTTGTTCATCACTGGAGTTTTGTAATCGCAATTTAGCCGAATAACGCAAAGACTGCTCCACAGTCAATTCTCTGTGTACGATATCATCTTGTGGAACATATCCGATCTGTGTTTTAAGATAATCGTAATTTTGATTGAGCTCTAATCCGCAGATGTAAACCCTGCCAAATGTAGGTGGAGCAGCTCCATTAAGAGCTTTCAATAAAGTTGATTTACCGCAACCTGAGGGGCCCATCACAGCAAGTAAGATATTGGAAGGCACATCAAGCGAAAGTTCGTGCAAACCAACTTTCCCGTTGTTGAATATTTTCTGTATATGATCGGCTCTGATTGCAATCTCTTGTGACAGGTCTTTGGTGGCACCACTCAACGTAAGCTTAAATCTCCCAATCAAAATGGTGTCCTTATCCGTAAAAGAAGTTGAAGAAGTAATTCTTCTTCCATTAACAAATGTGCCATTGGTAGATCCTAAGTCTTTAATAAAGTAAATTCCATCCCCCTTCTTTTCAATCATGGCATGCTGACGACTTACATTAGGGTGATTTAATTGAATATCGGCTTCATTATCTCTTCCGATATACACTACAGATTTTTCCTTCAGTTTCGAGTACAGATTGGTACTGGCTTTGGTATCTTCATGAGACTGATAATTAGGCGCAGAAAGTTGACCTGTATCAAAACGATCAGGATTGAAAACAATTTGTACAACATCTGTCTTAGCCAGATTTACATTGTCTTTATCACTGATCTTTGTCGTTACGCCCGGATGAATTTTTTGACCATTAACAAATGTGCCATTGGTACTATTTTGATCAATCAGATAAATATCTCCCAAATCATTCATCAGTATTTGAACATGAAATCCTGAAATATTGCTCAATGGCAATACGATATTACAGCTGCTCGAACGGCCCACCATTATTGGTCCCGATCCGGGCTCAATTCTGACTTTCTTTATGATTTTTTGATGGTATAAAAAACCGATTTTTTGATTCATTTTTTTACCAATTCAATTTTTTGTGAAAGAGGGTGAATTCTTATGCATTTTTCCATTGGCACTTGAAATTCATTTCCCTGAAATGACAATCCTACAAAACCATGAAGATAGGTGTCTATATAACCTTGTGTCAATTGTGACAGAGCCCATTTTCCAGCCGTCAGGTTTTTAATTTGCCACTCCGAAGGTATACAGACCGTTTGTTGTGAAGATAATTCCTGTTCTTGGTTTAGTCGCCAAACAGATAGCGTATCGCTACTTGATGGATCATTAGAAATCCAAAAATTATTCTCTTTCAAAACGATTGGAAAGGGAAAAATGTTTTTTATACAAACCATACTGCCGATGAGGGTCTCGTCTATACTTACTTTTTTTATTTCCAGATTTTGAATGGATAAGTCCAAGTTTTGAATAATTGTCTCTATATGCTCATTGAATAATGATTTAGGATGAAGCACAAAAGGGGCTTTGTTTTTATATGAAAGTCCTAAAAAGGTAAATTTCCCGTTGATCTCTTTCTCAACAACCAAATCATCTATATTAATTACACTTTCAAATAAAAGTGAAGATTCGTTATTGCTAATTGTACATCGAAGAGGAAGGGTTGTTACTCCTTCTGCTTCTATCGTTGTTGGGATTACAAGATTTGCCTTAATCCATTGAATATTTTGATGCGAAAGGGAAACATTTAATTGTTTGCATCGTATCGGATATGGATTGTTATTCTGAATGCTGACTTGACAATCAATCACAATTTTTTCATTATTCACCTCAACCACCTTGTAAGAACGTAAGCCAATAACCTGAGGTGATTCGAAAGAAAAGTACAACAGTATCATCAAAACCAACAACAGTGATGACAATGTTATAATAAGTATTTTAATGGACAGTCTTTTCATCTAGATTCATCGATTATGGAACACAAGGCGAATTTGAATAATTGACTACAATATGATTTTTTGAACATTTTTCTCTTTTGGAGCTGTATGGATGGGACCTAAAAAGGTTATCCAAGGGATCGTATTGGTTATAATCCGCTTGCTCACTCATTCTTTTCCATACTTGCACACTTGCACAACCTTCATATCCGGAAGCAATAGCCAAATCAATTCCATGCAAATCGCAAGCTGTTTCTTTTTTTTGATTGAAAGGCGTGGTAATGAGCATCATCAATTCAGCACCTGGCATGGATGCCATTTTGATGCTATGTTTGATATGTCCCAATTCGTTATGGTTTATTTCATGGCCTATTACACATGCCAACTCATCATTGGTTTTGCAAAAATTATACATTGTAGTTGTGATATATATTCTGCCACCAGCTGTAAATGCATTGAGTTCATCTGATTGAATAAGGAAAAGCTTATAATAAAACCCTCTTGGGCGGGAAATATGCCCGGTTAAATTAGAAAGTATATGTTGTAGGTTCTGGTAAGCAGTACCATAATTAATGAAATTGTATTTATGTTGTAATTCGGCATGTAGATCATTTCCATATTCCACTTCATCTCTAAGTTCTACAGTATTTCCAAAAGCATCAACGACCAGATCATTTATGTCGCTACCATTATTCAAAATATCGGTTTGATTTTGGTCGTTGGGATCGCTCAAACAAGAAAAGTCATAAATAATCCTATCATTACGACGGGTTGATTTTTTAGGCATTGGTATGGGTACTTTGTTTCCGTTCTCTGTTGGACTTGTAACTTGGGTGTCGGTACCGATGCTATCTGTTTCAGTAGAGGTGATCGTTGTTGGTGAGTCTTTATTTTTTTTCTGGTTTTGATAAATGACATATACAATCAGTATAAACAAGATCATCGCTAACACACTCAAAACAATTTTAGCTACGGAAGAACTTTGATTTGGTTGATAAAAGTTGGGACCTTTAAATGGAGATTCCATGGGATTTTCTAATTCCAAATGCTCAACCCATCTTTGCCATTGCAACGGCTTATCAGCACCCAATTTCAAAATATCTCCTTTGTTTAGC
>JBILCT010000236.1:0-3122 GCA_044353025.1 Ferruginibacter sp.
GTCCCCAAAATTCCATTGATACAAAAATTCCCCTTCGCTTTCGTTGTTGAAGGTGATAACATATGGATAAGGCAAGGTATCGGATGCCGCAGACTGCGTAAAACTGAATCCGGCAGTAGATGGTCCACCGGATAATTCCAGGTCAGATTTTTTGCAGGATGCCAAACTTAACACCGACAATGCCAGACCAACAGTGAGTGATTGAAAGATATTATTTTTCATTTTAAATTTATTTTTATTTGATTAATACCCTTCATTCTGGGTCAAATTGGAATTCTTGTCGCGCTCTGCTTGTGGAATTGGCATATATCGATGCTTAGGCTGAATGTTGGTTTTACCATGCGCACGCATCACATCAATGAAATAATTTGGATTGGGATGACGAAGCAAGTCATACCAACGATGCATTTCAAATGCAAACTCGTGTCTGCGCTCTTTATAGATCGCTTCCAAAAATTGATCGTCTGTCATACCTGCGGGCAAAGGATCCAAACCTGCTCTGTTTCTTACCTGATCGATGTATGTTTTTCCTAACGCAGGTCCGGCAGCTTCTGCATAGACTAACAATACTTCTGCATAACGCATTATGGGAACATTGAGGGCGCATGTCCAACCACCATTGTCTCCAAGTGTATTTTCAATTGGAACAAAATATTTTTTGATATTTAAACCAATCGGTGATCCAACCAGTTGTGCTGGTTGCGTATATGTTTCATAGGTATCACCCGGAATCCACATGGAGCGCTGACGACGTTTGTCCGTGATCGTTGCGTAAGTAGAACCTGATTTTTCGTAGCTGTCTGCAAAATCTTTGGTAGGGACATTCCAACCATAACCTCTGCTTTGTACAATGTCCTGAAAGCGTGGGGCAAAAAAGCAATTCAATTTTTGACCTGCACCAAAATCACTGAACTGTCCTCCTCCACTGCGGTATTGAACTTCGAACAAAGATTCTTTCCCATTTTCATTTTCGAGTTTGAAGTTATCCGCATAATCAGCCCACAAATCGTATCCATAAACATCACGGTTATCAATAACCGCTTTTGCCGTGATGGCTGCATTGTTCTTATCACCAATGGTCAAATAAACAGAAGCCAATAAACCTTTGGCGGCACCAGCACTTGCTCTGCCCAAGTCATTCCCTGAATATCTGGCAGGAAGTAATGAATCAGCAGCTTTCAGATCATTGATGATTTGCTCATAAACCAGTGTTTTGGGTGAACGTGCGATGAATGCGGCCTGTTCAACATCAATGACGTTTGTATACAAGGGAACATCTCCATAGACACGAACCAGATGATAGTAATAAAGAGCTCTTAAAAATTTGGCTTCTCCAATGGAGCGCTTACGAATCTCAGCAGACATCACCGGAATTTGCGGCACTTTCTCTACAACAAGATTGGTTCGTAAAATTCCAAAGTAACATTGCGCCCACATCAGGTTGACGATTGGATTGAATGATGTGATTGTAAAATTGTCAAGCTCGGCGGTTTCATCGCCATCGCCACCGCCACCGCCGCCCAAATCAGCATCATCACTCATGATGTCGCCAATATGCCATGCAGCGCCATTATAGATTGCGGAGAGCGGTGTGTATGCGGCATTCACCGCTTTAACAGCATTTGCCTCTGATTGATAGTAATCGTCAAGCGTGCTGATTGGAATAGTTGGTTCTACTTCCAGAATATTCTTTCTGCACTGTGTAAACAGCAATGAAGCTGCACAGAGTACGATGGTTGTTTTATTTAGAATAAGTTTCATGTTGAATTTTTTTTTGAATTACAAATCAATGGTTACGCCTATCAAATAGGTTTTTGCCTGAGGATAGAAACCGATGTCTACCCCTCCTCCTACTTCAGGATCCATACCGGTGTAGTTGGTGAGTGTAACCAGATTTTGCGCGCTCACATAAACCTGTGCCTTTTTAAGTGAAAGGTATTTCGCCCATTCAGTTGGCATTGAATAAGCCAAGCGAATGTTTTTTAAACGAACATAAGATCCGTCTTCCACAAAACGATCTGAAACTCTGTTGTTACCATTCGGGTCGTTCAACGCCAAGCGTGGCATACTGTTGCTGCTGCCCGGTCCATTCCAGCGATCAATCACTGCGTTGGAATAATTACCGTTACTCACACCACCTTCCGTGTACCAACGTGTAAAATTCAACACTTTATTTCCTTGAGAACCCTGAATAAAACAAGTCAATTCGAAATTGCGGTAGGTTACGGTATTGGTCAAACCGTACGTGAATGTTGGATTGAAATTTCCGATATTGGTTCTGTCTTTATCGTTGATGATTCCATCATTGTTCAAATCTTTAAATCGAATGTCACCGGGAGCAGTACTGGTTGTTGGATCAACACCCGGTGCTTGAGATGCATGTTGTCTTACTTCATCGTAAGATTGGAAAATGCCATCCGTAACAAATCCATAGAAGAAATCGACAGGTGAACCTGCTTGTACACGCTTGCTACCGCCGGTGATTCTAGTGAAGCCATTGTCAATGGGCGCAGACAATCCCATGGAAACTACTTTGTTTTGATAAGTTCCAATCACTGCTGTTGCATTCCAGTTGATTCCATTTTTACGAAGGATTTGTCCGGAAGCTGTTACATCGATTCCACGATTACGCATGGTTCCTGTATTGAACGGAACTGATTCATAAGTTCCTGACACCAATGGTGGTGCTACATAAAGAATCAGGTCGATCGACTTACGCTGATAAATATCCACACTCAAATTCAAACGATTAGAAAATGCAGTCAAGTCAAATCCGGCATTCAACTGCTCATTTTTCTCCCAGCGAATATTCGGATTGTAGGTACGGCTTGGAGCTGCACCCGGTACAATTCCACCTGAACCTGAGGATGCACCAAATGTGTACTGAAACGATTGATTAATGCTTTGAATATAAGCATTCGGTGCTACATCCGGATTACCTGTATATCCAAAACTTGCTCGCACTTTCAACTCATCAATCCATTTTTGATTTTTCAAAAACGGCTCTTGCGACAATCTCCATGCTGCTGAAACAGATGGGAAATTTGCATATTTGTTTCCGGGTGCAAAGTTAGAAGTACCATCACGACGAATGGAGAAACCAAAGAAACCTCTACCATCAA
>JBILCT010000015.1:0-10776 GCA_044353025.1 Ferruginibacter sp.
ACTTGGTATAGAGAACGTAGCTCCTGTTCCAAGCTGTGTTCCAGCAACGGTATCGGTATACCATTTGTAACTGAAGCTTGCATTCGGACTATCTACCGCGAAGTTCGCAGCATCATTGAAACAAACGTAAATCGTATCTTCTTCCACCTGAACTGGAGGTAGCGGATTGATGGTTAATGGTTTGGTGGTATCTGCCACACAACCATCCGTTGAAACCAGTTTCAGATTGATATTGTATGTACCAGGAGTATTATAAAATCCGGTATCACGCTGACCGGATCCTGTTTGACCGTTATCAAAATTCCAATTGTAACTTCTGATAACTGCGCCACCGATCGGGTTGCCTGTACCTTCAACAATCACTGGAGCACCCAAACAACCACTGAAATTGATGGCGAAATCTGCTTTTGGTGCTGGCAATACTTCAATTTCCAAGTTGATCAAACGGGTGTTCTCACAACCTTCGATGGCCACGGTATCCTTGATGATGATAGGTACTTGGTATACTCCAGGTGCAGTAAACACATAGTTGGTTGGAACAACATACTTGTAATACCAACGACCATTGATTACACTGGAATCTATAGGCTCCGGTAAGTCTTGAACCACATCCGTATTTGGTGTGAGTGATGGAACCTGACTGAACAACCAATAAATCTGTTGTGGTTTGGTAGTGATGTTGATGTTGAATCGGAATGGAGCGTTCTCGCAAGTGTAAGAGGAGACGCTATCCTCACTCAATGTGTTTGTGATAGAAGGCGAGGTTGAAAGGTTCTTCACCAAAGTACCAGCGTTGTATCCATAACTTTCCGCAGATCCTAATCCATAAGTGATAGCGGTGAAAGCAGAATCACTTCGAACAGTGTGCTGTCCGGAACCTGCACCAAAGTTTTTACGAACGCATGAATAACCTGGTAAATAAGGGTGAGCAAATACATCGGTAAATGCACTGGCTCCATCAATTTGTAGGCTGTTCAAACCATTGGTTGGGATAACCAGGTTAAGGTAGCTGTTTCTAATTAAACTGCGATCTGTACTGTAGAAGGCCGCTTGTTTGATGCCTTGTTCAACAGGACTGATGTAGATCATTTCAGGGTCGCCATCACCTGTGGCGGTAACGCCCTGACATTCATTCGCACCTGTAGAAACCATGTATTGTGCCACCAAAACCGGCTTGTCTGCCTCAATCAGAACAGCACCATTGGTGCCATTTCCGCTGGTTGTACTGACTTGATAGAATTTACCGGTAAGGTTCATTAAGTTTCTGTTCAGTACTGTACCGTTGTATTTAACCTCTGTATTGGTATCTTTTACGAGAATACGGTAAAGGTTTGAATTATACTGTGTATTGGATAGAGAATTTGCCGTGGCAAAGGTCACATATCTTCTTCCCCATGCTTGTGATGGGAATACTTGTTGGATGAAGTTATCTCCATTGGAGAAGAAACAGAGTGCAGTACGGCTGTTACCTGAGAACATTGCAAATGGATAACAATTTCCACTGGCATTCGCTACCGCTTTAACGCGGCTACCAGTTAAGTCGGTACCCGCTCCGGATCCGGCTTGAGTTCCCATGACATTGTAAACCTCACCACGGTTCAGATAAACCTGGAAAGGAACACCGGCCGGACGACCGCCGCGCGTTGTTGTCGTTGGTGTGATTTCCACCAACGTTGAATCACGATCTGACATGATAGCAAACCAGTTAAATGAACCGGCTCCACCGCCAGGATAAAACTGACGATTGTTGAGGGATATATATTCATATCCATAAACTCCAACCGGCATTAACATAGTAGCACCTGAGTTGGTAACATCATAGATATGAGCATAAGCCTCAATCGGTATGTCAGAAGTGATGCTAATACCGCGCTCGAACAATCCTTCGTCGGTTACACGAGCATCGATCAAACCACTCTTCGGCATCAGATCACTTACGCGAACTGTTCCGGCAGGTATTTCGTATCTGCGAACCCAATTGGTTCCATTCACACGAACGGTAACTACTGCACTGTCCTGAGCACTCAAATACAACCACATATTTTGTGAGTTGGAACTGAAGCTATAATGGTAACCATAAGGAACCCAGAATCGCGTACCACGATTCGAACTGTCTATGATTGACACATACGGTGGAATAGGAGCGATATTCGGGTCGCCCGCTAATCCAGTGAAACGATCGATGTTCGTACGGATTGAAGTGTCTCGCATCAAATTTTCAAAAATGTCGATGGTAGTAGGATTGCTAGCTAACCAGTTGCTGGATGTATCTGTATAGCCAACCTTGATCATACTTTCGGTAGGGATAAATCCTCTCCAAGGATCAATGTAGTTCTGGTTGATGGTATACTTGTAGTTACCGGCTGGTGCAACCAATTGGTTATAGAAATACATCGGTTGTTGACCAGCACTCAATCCGGTAGGTAGTACACCCGAATAGCGACGCAGTTTGATGCTGCTAGGAACCGGCGCCGATGCATCGTAGTTGATGCGTAGCACTGTATCTGTTCCATACATGAAATATTGAGATGAACCCGGGGTTGGTACTGCAGGGATACCATCCAACAATGTTGGTTCAGTATTTGGCAGGAATTCGTAAGCTCCTAAATCTGGAACACCAGCTGTCAACTGAGTTGGACGAGTGGAGTCATTGAAATCTCGGTCATTACCCTCGATTTGAGTACCACGTCCATGCATCGCCCATACTTCCGGACTTGACAAATCAGGCTTCAATGTCAGAGGGTCTGCAAAAGCTGGACTATACACGATGGAATGTAGATCCCAGTAAGCGGTGTTCGCCCATGACTGAAGATCTGGGTGACTGATTGCACCATTTTGTATCATGGTTGAACCACTGCTGTAGAACATGTTGTAGTTACTGTAAACAAAGTTTGCGTTGGTAACCTGCATAGCTCTACCGGTGCTCTGGTTGGCAAAAATGTTATTTTGGATATTAACCGCAGGTTGTACCAGGGAGTTTTGTCCAAAATAAGCTGCCGTGTTGTTCAATCCGGTTGTTGTACTGTTATTCAATACAGAGTTGTTGTGATAACGTACACCGCCACCACCGAGTAAATAAGATCCGTGAGCATTCGGAACACCGTTTGTTTCAACGGAGATTACGTTGTTTGTCGTGTTATTGTAAACAGATCCGGTTTGGTATAAACCAAATACACTGGATTGCATGTTTACCGCATTGATGATGTTTGCATTTACTGTAGCACGGCGTGTTACACCGGCATCGCAATTCTGTAGGAAAATACCATAGGCGGTACCACCAATAGCATCTTGCAGCGTGATTTTGTTCTTGCTGTAAGAGTAGGAAGAGTCACTTTGGTTGGCATAAATCGCGTAAGAAGTGGGATTTCTTGGTTCACCCATTGTGATGTTATTTTGGGTAACCTTCGCTCTAATGTTGAATTCGTTGAAAATACCAAAGGCGAACTGACGCTCAAAAGTATTGCTATCGATCACATGATCTGCGCTGTAGTTACCTACTGCAATACCACGTAAGAAAATTCCATGAGATCCACCGCGGATGATGTTGCCTTTGATTACGTTCTCTCGTCCGCGTAAGTTGGTGGCAAATACACCTGTGATAGCATTATTGTTTACAGCAACATCAGGCATCTCAATGATACATCCAACGATACTGTCTTTGGATGCCAGATTTGCCAGTTCCACCACACGACCAGTTTCACCGTTATTGGTAGAAATAGTCATGTTTTTATAAGTGACATGGCTTGCGCTGTCGAGTTTCAGTACATAATTCGCAGTAGGATCAGGATTGAAATATGTCAGAATTACTGACAATGGATTTCCGTTAGCACTTCTGAATGTTACTCGGTTTACAGGAGATGATCCTGGAATTTTTTTCATTCTTACCTGTTCAGTATAAGTTGCCGGAGCCACATCAAAGAACACTGGTCCGGTGATTCCGCATTCAAGTGCTGCAACGGCAGCGTTGAATGTGCGGTAATCTGCAGGTACGGTCAAGTCTGGATTGATCGTATACGTACCGGCAAGGAAGGCAGGGTTTAGGCTTACCAAGGCAGGAACAGAGGTAGAAGAGAATGCGCCACAGGTAACCACACAACGGTAATAATTAGTGCTAGAGGCAAGAATGGTCGTGTCTGGGAAAATTCTCACTCCGCCCAAAGGCAACCAAGGACCTGCTAATGTTGGACTATATTCCCATTGGTAGGTCTGACCGCCGCCAAATGTATATCCTGTGATGGTCAAATCAACTTCTGTTTCTATACAGATACCACTGTTTGGATTTGCAAACGCAGAGTCTACGGCAGGAGGAGTGGTACAAGGTGGAGCTGTGAATTCAAAAGCACCCATATCCGGTGTAGCTATCGTTCTTGTATTTCCAAGAATGTCGGTTGAAACACCAACATTGGCGCCGCCATTATCCAATCCAGGGAACAATGGTGTGAAGTTCGCGGTTTGCGGACTTGCATAAATTGGATCGAAATTCAATGAGTTCTGCTCCTGACGAGTAGCCTGGCGCCAATCATTGAGGGTGGTTTGATTTCCGCTGAGGAATCCTATGTGGGATTCAATTCCAGGAAGATAATAGTTGTTGTTGTTTGTTGCTATTTGACTGCTTGGTGTGTTGAAGAAGATACCAAATTTACTGCCAATACCACTGCGTGAAATAGTGACCATGTTGTTTCTGAACTCAATATTGTTCGCATCGGCAGTTTGGTAAAAACCATAAGTAGGTGAGTTCCCGGTCTGACTGAAATCTTCAATTGCCACCGTGTTATGATAGAAATTCCAGTAATTGGAACCTAGGTTGTATAAGCCATACATGATGCCTTCGCTCTTGATATCGTATATCAGGTTGTTAGACACTTGATTGCTTTGTCCAGCTTCTCCATCGGCACTATTGATATTAATACCCGTAAAGGTGGTTGTGGCCAAGGGCTCGCCGTCAAACATGTTGTGTATGCGGTTCTTTTCAATCAATGTGTTGGTTGTCCTGCTGGCAATAAATATACCACTGGTAGAGTTGGCAGGATTTCTACGTGGACGACTGATGTCGTTCGCTGAAATCAACATGCTGTCTGAATACAATGCATAGATCGCATATTGATTAAAGTCGGTCAGGGTATTACGTGTAAACTTATTATTATTGAGTTGTTCTGCAAATGATCCTGTGACAACAATGCTCCATTGACCACCGTTGATATTATTGCTGTCAACCAGATTCCCGTCATTAAAAGTGTTGGTAGTTCCGGTTGCCGCGTTTTCAGCTCCATTGATCACAATACCATTGTAATTGGCTGGGGAGTTTATAGTAGTAGAGGTTTTGATCACATTTTTGCTGATAACGTTGCTGTCTGCACCATTCAGTAAGTGGAATCCATATCCAAAGGTTCCAGTACCATCCGCATCTACTACGAAATTTTCAAATATGGTATGATCTGTTCCGCGGAGTTTAATAACTGCACGCTCTGTATTTGATGTAGAACTGAAGCGGATCGTTTCACCATTACCATTGAACCTGACGGTATTGATTGCGGATGTTCCAATCACCGAATTCAAAATAAATTGCTCATTATATGGACCACTTCCGGTGCTTACGTTGAATACAACCGGACCGGTAATACCGCAATTCAATGCATTACGCACATCAGCAAAACTTGGATAATTGCTGCCTGGAACAAAAGGCAGACGAGAATCTATGGTGTAAGTTCCTGCAGGCAATGGAATATTCACATTGGAAAGGGCTGGTACTGAATATTCAGTTAAACCTGAACAAGTCAAGGCGCAACGATAATAACCTGTCTGTGTTGCGATGATAGCTGTATCCGGATTAGCAATTGGACTACCCAGGTCAGTAAATGGACCGGTTGCTGATGTTGAATATTGCCATTGATACGTTTGTGATAAGCCAACGCTGAAGTTAGTCAGACGAAGATTAATTTGACTTCCAGCACAAACAGTCAAAGGACTAACTACGGTCGATCCGGCCGTTGGAGGCGCAGTACAAATACTTGGTGAGAACTCGTAGGCTCCAATATCAGGCGTCAATGTGCTGCGAGGATTATTCTCTAAATCAATCAGAACGTTCACAGGAGTACCCTTGTTGTCTATCGCTGTGTTGGAAGGCTTCAGATTTCCAGAAAGCAAATCCACGAAAATTGGGTTGACCTCCAGTGAATTCGCATCATTGGTCGGATTGGCTGCTTGCCAGTTCGCCAGTGTGTTACGATCTGCTCCGTTCGAGAAACCAAAGAATTGATTACCTGTTGAAGATGCCAGATAAACATTATTGTTATTGGATGTAATGTCGGACGTAGTAGTATTGAAGTGTATACCGGTTTTTTTACCGGTTCCTCCGCGAGATAAATAAATCAGATTGTTTCTGAAGAAAACACCGGAAGCACTGGTGGTTTGAAAAAAACCACGCGCTGAAACGTTATCTCCAAGATCACCGTCAATATGTATTGTGTTGTGATCGATAAAGACATTGTCTGAACCTGTATTGTTGATGCCATTGATCTCGCCGTTGCTGTTCAATCCGTAGATCTTGTTATTTAAAATATAATTCTCCAAACCATTCAATGCATCTACGCCGGTGATCATGATACCGTTGAAAAGGCTCGAACTGATTGCATTACCTGTAAAAGGTTGTGTGATTGTGTTTCGAGTCACGTTCAACAAGGTGTTCAGGCTTGTCATGAAAATACCATTACTGGTTGCTGCATGAATTTTACGGGTAGGACGAGCAACGTAGTTAGAATCGATAATGGTGAAGAAGTTACCTGAAATGTAGATACCTGAAGTTCCAAAATCAAGCACCTTGTTTCCAGAAATATTGTTGAAACGATTCGCTTCAGTAGTGCTTCCTACACAGGTAATACCAAAGCTTCCGCCGTTGATAGTGTTGTTAATGATTCTGTTTCCATCGCAGAATGCATTGCCAGCGGTTGTAGCCGAGGTAGAGGAGGAGTTGATGATAATACCGGCATAGTTGGCTGAAACGAATGCGGTGTCGTATAATTGAATAATGCAACTATTGATTTCGTTGCTGTCTGCGTCATTGGTGATTTGAATACCAAATCCAAATTCAACTGCATTAGAATCGGCCAATGCCTCTATACGAAGTTTATTGAATTTAATATGATCTGCACCGTTTAACTTGATCACAGCACGTTCATTCGGATTGGTTGCCAAATACTGAAGGGTTGCACCGTTTCCGTTAAAAGTAATCGTATTCGTTTCAGAAGCTCCAGCAATAGAGCCCAAAACAAACTGTTCGTTGTATGGTCCAGCTGCAGAATCTACATTAAATACAACCGGACCCGTGATACCGCATTCCAATGCAGATTTAACCGCAGTGAAATTATCGTAGTTGCTTGGCTGTCCGGATAAATTCGGATTGATCGTATAAACACCGGCCGGAAGGGCAGGGAATACGGTCAGCAAAACAGGCTCAGAATAAGTTACACTTGCACCACAGAAAACTGCGCAACGATAATAAAGGGTAGATGAAGCAGTGATAACACTGTCAGGATAATTCAATGCACTTCCCAAATCAGTATAAGTGCCTGCACTGTCTGGTGAAGACTGCCAAATATAAGTTTGTCCAAGTCCAACGGAGTTTCCGGTCAATCCCACAATGACAGGAGTACCTTCACAAATTGAATCCAGGCTTAGGTATGTATTTCCAGATACCGGAGGGGTGGTACAAGGGGTAGGGGTGAACTCATAGGCTCCTGCGTCAGGCGTAGTGGCACTGCGTGTTTCACCAACAATATCATTGTTGATGCTGACAGGCGTACCAATATTATCGATCAATGGACTATTTGGTTTCAAGTTACCATTGAATACGTCGGTGAAAAGTGGGTTGCGATAAAAAGAAGAAGTGTCATCTTGGGTAAATGAACGCCAATCTTGTAATGTAGGCAAGCTCAATGCACCTGCAAAGCCTATGTTCTGATTTCCACCCGGGGAATTCAAATAAAATAGATTGAAGTTGGATGTGATTTCAGAGGCGTCATTATTATAATATATCGCATGCTTGATACCTGAACCTCCACGGAGGATGCTGATGATGTTGTTCTCAAAACGGATCCCAGAAGCCAAAATAGTTTGATAAAAACCACGGGTTCCGGCAGTTCCAAATTCACCATCAAGGAGAATTGTATTGTGTTGATACCACACATTATCAGAACCACTGTTGAACAAGGCATTGATTTCACCAGAACCGTTCATTTTTAGGAACTGGTTATTGTAAACTCGATTTTCCAATCCGTTGGTCGCATCCGATCCCGAGAAGGCAATCCCGTTGAATGTACTAGAAAGACTGGTGTTACCACCAAAAGGGTTGGTGATGGTGTTTCGGGAAATTTGAAGCAATGTATTCAATTGGCTTGCAAACAATCCATAGATGGTGGTGGCTGCATTTAATCTGGTTGGACGAGAAATGATATTTGAATCGACCAAAGTGCTGAAGTTGCCGCTCAACTGAATGCCCGTTGCATAGAAATCCTGAATTTCATTTTTTGAAATCACATTCAATCTCGCTGCATCCACATTTGAACCAATACATGTAATACCATAATAACCACCTATGATCCGGTTGCTTCGAATTAAGTTGCCATCGCACAAACTACCATTGGTACCGGTTGTGGTTGCGGAGTTGTCGGCACCACTTAAAACGATGCCTGCATATCCGGTGGCTGCCAAATTAGGCTCGATGTCATTGATCAATACTGTACAGTTCGTAATTTGATTGCTATCTGCATTATTGATTAGATGGAATCCGAAACCAAATTCAGCATTGGTTGAGCCGGATGCATTCACCACCAAATTGCGGAAGCGGAAATGATCGGCTCCTCTTAACTTGATGACAGCACGCTCATTGGTGTTGGCTGATGCATAACGGATCGTGTCACCGTTACCGTTAAACGTTATTGTGTTGGTAGCAGACATTCCTGCAACTGGACTAATGATCAACTGCTCTAAATATGGACCACTTCCTCTAACCACGTTGAAAGTTACCGGTCCGCCAATACCACATTGAACCAAAGCCAAAGCCTCATTGAATGATGTAACGTTTGTCGCAGAAGCCGGTGCGTTTTGATTGATGGTATAAGTTCCGCTTGCTAATACAGGTGTATTCACACGAACCGGTGTTGAGAACGCCGGTGTTCCACCACTACAAGTCAATCGGCAACGGTAAAAATTGGTTCTTGTTTGAGAGGTTGAGTATGTGGTTGCATTTGCACCTGAAATGTCAGTCCAGTTGGTACTGTCTGTAGATATTTGCCATTGGTATGATAATCCCAATCCTGTGGAAGTGCTATCCATCCGAACAGTAAAGGGCTGATTAGCGCAAAGGAAATTAGCTGTACTGAGTGTGTTTCCAGCGTAAGCTGGATTCACACAAGGAATAGCAGGGATGAAACTGATGCTTCCTGTGAAAAAGCGCGGTTGAGATGTCAGGAGGTTATTCGTACCTGCGTAACCGATTGGATTGTTGTTGATTCTGTAATCACCAATGTATAAGTTAACACCATCTCGATTGAAAGTATTTAAGTTGGCAACAGCAACGCTGGAGGTGTACCGGATACTGCTTGGACTAGCACTGGTGTGCTTTAATGCAAAACGGTATCGTGCACCCGAGGCAATGCTGAAGTTTAATCCTGAGAAGTTGAGTTGGGTTATCCCGGCAGTTAGTACAGAAGTCGGTCCGGAAGTTGCGACCAGCGTCCAGTTTGGTGCTTGCGTAATGTTTGCACTTACACCGGACAAAGATGCGGTGGATGCATACAGTGCCCATACTGAATTGTTTTCAGCAAGTGTACAGTAGTTGGCAACACCTGTCAAATTGATGGCATAAGCATTGGTGTTCTCCACCACAAAAGAAATGTTGGAGTTACCCGCCAATAGTCCGCTGGCATCAAATGGAGGGTTTGGACCTACCGTGATGGTTTGAGATTGAACCGTTCCGTTCATCAGCATAATCATGATAAATGCGGAAGAAAGTACTGACTGTAAAAAAGTGGAATACCCTTTTTTCATTGCATGGTTTTTATGTGTGATAATTAATGCCAAAATCTAAATAGACAGATACCCCAAACGAAAAGGGTGATGCCTATGCATGTTTAAACAGGGGGAGGAGTGGCTTTGTGTAGGGCTTGGATCGCGAATTGTTTACAGATTTTAAGTAAACAATTCGTCGTTCAATCTTTGCGTTTAGGGTGCATTGATGTTACGAGTGCGCGTAAAGGTAATTCACAATTATTTAACGGGCAAAAAGTTTTTTTGAGGCAAACTAACTGATTATCAGCTTGATTAAGGGGTGTTTTCCTTGCATATTCATGCTTTTCCCTTCATTATTTTAACCGGATAAAGCGCATGAAACAAGTAAGACTGTGCATTTTCCATTGACTTACACAAATATCTCGATCTCCTTTTGGCCCCTCGGATAAACTGACGTCCTCCTTTAATTTCAAAAATTTCTCCTTCAGCCAATTCTTCAATTCTTTTGATATTGGGTTGAGAAGGGTTGTACTTTTCAAGCACACGCATCAAATTCGCATCTCCACAACTGCTGGCTGCCGGATTTTGAAGCGATTTTTCCAATGCACAACGAATGTCATCCGGAAAAACTTGCAATGCGATGAATTGTATGAGTAATTCCTTGAATTCAAATTTCCATTCCAGTCCATGTGGGGAAACCCTGTTGCCGAATTTTATGAAATTCAATAAATGCGCAAGCTCGTGCAGTAAAGTGATTAAAAAGCTATAACG
>JBILCT010000237.1:0-3113 GCA_044353025.1 Ferruginibacter sp.
AGCGGTTGTCCATCTTCCATGATCACATTAAAAGCGGGAATAGAGGGAATGATGAAGCGCATGATTCCGGAAGTAAAGGAAGTGGTTGCCGAAGCAGAATAATTGAATATCTTTCTATCAGAGGCTGTCTCATACTTCTGAGGCAGCCTCTTTATTTTTGGTACATGACGGAGACAACCAATCATTTAAATAGCAATAGAACTTTTTATACATTTTTTGTTTTAGTTAATGTTTGATGTTATTGTTTTTTCATCAAAAAGTAAAGCTTGTTTTACATGGTTTTTTCTGTCTCAAAACTTACCTTAAAATTATTTTAGTTTAATTTTTTTTAATGGATTTCGGTAATTCTGAATTCGCTTGAAATTTGTGCATTATGTGCCTAATTTTTTGTGGTTCGAACCTGGTTCGAACCAAGGAATTTTATAAGGATTCTTAATACAAACTGAAGTGTCACACCAATATAAATTTCATAATTGTTTACGATAACTTTGATGTTGAACGGTAACGTTCAGAATCTCGCATTCTTTTGAGATAATCTTTTATATTATCTATCATGTTTGAACATATTGATTGGAGAACTTTTTCAGCGGGTATACTAAGCGCTAGTTGGCTGGAATGGATCAGTGTAATTTCACAACTGGTAAGCGTATGGTATGCTAAAAGAAATAACTGGTTGGTCTATCCAACCGGATTGATTGGTGTACTGATCGCTTTCTATTTATATCTATGGAAATCTGATCCGCCTTTGTATGCAGATTCCATCTTGAATTTATATTATGGCTTGATGAGTTTGTATGGGTGGTATTGGTGGACACGAAAAAAAGAACAAGCTTATCGATATCCAATTAGATACGCTTCAAAAAAAATAATCGGAGTTGGACTCAGTATTTTTTTACTGAGTTGGGTACTCATTGCTTTTGCATTGATGCGATTTACAGATAGCAATACGCCTATAATGGATGCATGCGTAACATCTTCTGCAATCGTTGCAATGTGGTGGATGGCTCAACGAAATATAGAACACTGGATTGCATGGATATGCTCCAATCTGATCGCAATTCCCTTGAATGTATACAAGGGATTTATACTCTATGCAATCATGTATTTTTTATTATTGTTGTTGGCTATAAGAGGTTGGTATGAATGGCGAAATAAAATAGATTCCAATGAAACCAATTAAAATTGTTGTCATTGGTCCGGAGTCAAGTGGGAAATCCACTTTGGCTGAATCGCTGGCAAAACATCATAGTACCATTTTTATTCCTGAGGTTGCCAGAGATTTTCTTACAAATAACGGAAATATATACACGCAATCAGATTTGCTGAAAATTTCAATGATGCAAATGGAAAGCGAATCTCAGAAAGAACAGGATTTGATGTCAAAATGGAAAAATAAAAATAATCGTCCTTTTCTATTTTTAGATACGGATTTACAGGTTATTCGTTTATGGAGCGAATGGGTGTATGGTTTCTGTGACTCAATCATTTTGCATCAGTTGTCTGCCATTGATCATCACGGATATATTTTGTGCGAGCCGGATCTTCCCTGGGAGTCTGACCCTTTGAGAAGCAACCCGGATGTCCGTGATCGTTGGCATATTTATCACCATTACAGAGAAATGTTGATTGAAACGGGAAAACCATGGACTTCTATAAATGGATCAGGACAGACTCGTTTGGATCAGGCAAATGTATTTTTATCAAAAATGTAATCGCAACATTTTTCCAAATATTTTTTACCAAAAATAAAGCCCGAACAATTTGTCGGGCTTTATTCGTTATGATAAAATAAAATCGGATTATGGTTTGGCTACAAACGGATACAATCCACTGTTCACCTCAATCAATTGCAAGTCGAAGATGTCTGTGTTTCCTTCTCCATTCACATCACTTACATTGTAACCAAATGAGAAGTTCGATGCATCATTTTCAGCCGTTTGCAAATCAAAGATATCAATCGTTCCATCCTGATTTACATCACCACTATACAATGCATATTTACCGCCCGACACTGCACGCATAGGTGGATTCACTCCGTCTCCATAAGCAGCATTCAAACTATCAGCAAAACTATAGTTGGTTGTAGCTCCAAATAAAATCGGTTGTGCGCTCCACAACTCAAGATGATTGCGATGTTTGATAGTGATGTAATAACTGTTGCCAACCACAGTTCCCGGCAGTGTGAGTGCTACAGTACCATTGTTGTGCAATATGGTTGAGAATGTATAATCAGGTGTGTTAGAAACCGGAACGGAAGCGGCATATAACAACACAGTTATGCTATCTGTTGCAGTTGGGTCAGCGCTTAGTGAAAGATTATACAAGGTAGACTGCATCGTAGCATTTCCTGTATAATATCCCTCCAGGAATGCTGTCAGATTTAATGTAGTATCACAATTTTGAATAGTCAAATTTAATGTGGCTACAGAGTCACAACCTGCAGCATTGGTGCCAGTCCAGCTGTAATTACCCGAAGCCGCATATGTTGTTCCATTCCACAAGTAAGCGCCACAAGCAGATATCGTTTCACTGCTTGAAGTGCTTGTGCGTATGGTCAGATTCAATGTCACCACAGAATCACAACCCACAGCATTCACACCTGTCCAAGTGTAAGTACCGGAAGTTGTATAAGTTGTTCCATTCCAAACATAAGATCCGCAATTAGAGACTGTTTCTGAGCCTGTGGTTGGTTGTTTTACGTTTACCATCATGGTATCAATACTGATACATCCGGCTGTATCCGTAATTTGAACAATATACGATCCAGCTTGCAATGAAGTGACAGATGATATGGTTGGATTTTGTACAGTTGCTGAATATGCATTTGGTCCACTCCATTGATAAGATGGTGTTCCATTTGAACCGGTTGAGCTTACTTTCAAACTGATGGTTCCGCCTGCGCAAACAGCAGTGTCATTTGCTACAGTTGCACGAATACGACAAGGTATCGCCGTTTTCACTGTTACAACATTTGAACTATCGGAAGTTGATCCGCTGGTGCCTGTTGCAGTCACATGGTAAAAATAAGTCGTATTTGGAGTAAGTCCAGTTACTTGCAAACTGTTTCCATTCACCGTCAAACCATTATATCCAGCCAATGTCTGATCAACATT
>JBILCT010000238.1:0-3109 GCA_044353025.1 Ferruginibacter sp.
AACATTCAAAAGCATCAGCGATAAGGCATCACAATTTTAGTCAGGATCTGATACGGATCTTTTGGTTTCCCATCTTTGTCTAACGGATCGTCGACATAGATTTCATAAGCAGGGCCGGACGCTTTTTTCCCTTTTTCTTTGAGCCATTCTTTTAAAACCACATATGCTTGTTCGGTTTCTTCATAAGGACCATAAAAGTTTGCGACAATGGCTTTTGTACCCCCAATTTGTTTGGTGAAAATGCCTTTAATTTTTTTTCTGGGAATCTGATTGACCTGAAAACCCGCTTCAAAAAAGAACGGAGCATGCTGACTTTTATAGAATGCCAAAGGAGGGCCTAATATGGCTAAATTGTTTTTTTGAATAGAAGGAAGAAGCTGTTGTGTGTAAATATGCGCAAGTTTCATACTCAATCTGCTCACATCCGAAGCACTGTCTTTTACCAACAGTAAGATCGCCTTTGGGTCAATGGTGTCATTTAATTGAATGATTGGCGTTTGTACCTGATTGTCTTTCGCGGAATTATTGGCGCTGTCTTTCTTAAGTATGATAGGCGTTTCCTTTTGATCTTTTTCTGACGTCTTGGATTGGCATGAAACGAAAATCAAGCTAAAAATGGCACACAGTATTGAACTAAAAACAAAGTTTTGTTGTTTCATTTTTTTTATTTGAATAGCATTGGTTAATAGTAAACAGCAATCTAAGCATTTTTTAATGCTTCTATTTAAACAACTTTTTCAATCCATTGCTATTTTTCATAGGTTTGCACTCCGAATTAAATCATAACATGTACACCATTCATTTTAAGTTTGAGCAGAAAGGAATTGAGCCGGTTACCCTAACCAATATCGAATCTGATCAGTCCATTTTGGAAATTGCGCTCAAGAACGACATTGAACTCCACCATAACTGCGGCGGCGTTTGCGCTTGCAGCACCTGTCATCTATACGTTGATGCAGGCGATCAGTATATCGAAGAATTGTCTGACAAGGAAGAAGATTTTATCGATCGTGCGGTGAGTCCAACTTTGCGCTCACGACTGGGCTGCCAATGTGTATTGTTGCCTGGCGCCGGAGAAATTACCGTAACCTTGCCCGATCAAACACAATTTTTAGGTGAATAAAACCAATAGCCATGACATTTGAACCTCCTATACATTGGAACGATTATGAAGATATTGCGATGAAGCTATATGAGCGCTTCGGTGACGATTTTGGGGAAAGTCAGATTTATAGAATTCGCTTCACTGATTTGCATAAATGGGTGTTGGAAATTCCCAATTTCTCCGGTAAGCCGGAAGAGAGTAATGAAGGTCATCTCGAAATGATCCAGAGTTCATGGGTATATGAGTGGCGTGACGGACAAAAAGGATAATACATTTTTTTAATTCTTTCTTGATCGCCCCAATAAAGATTTCAAACAGAATCATTATCTTGTTTCTTGTTTGAAATGTATAAATTTCTCCAATGGCAGAAAATCTGTTGACTCAATTTGCGAATATCCAAATGGTAGCTTTGGATGTTGATGGCGTGTTGACAGATGGTAAACTTTTTATTTTACCGAACGGAGAAGCTTTACGCGGATTTAATATCAAGGACGGCTATGCCATTCAACTAGCCAACAGGCATGGTTTGGAGGTAGTGATTATTTCAGGATCAGGAGATGGTGCCGTTTTTTCAAGGTTTGAAAAATTGGGCGTAAAAGAAATTCATTTAAATATCAAGGATAAGAAAACCAAACTTTCGGAAATTCTGCTAGCGAGAGGAATTGATCCCAAACACGTATTATTTATGGGTGATGATATGCCCGACTTGTTGGTGATGGATTGGGTTGGCTTATCTGCTTGTCCGGCTGATGCGGCCACAGAAGTTAGACTGGCTACCAACTATATTTCTCCGGTCAAAGGAGGGGAGGGATGCGTTCGGGAGGTGATTGAAAAAATAATGAAGCTACAGGATAAATGGATTTCTGATTCTCAAATTGCTTCACGTTGAAACGGGCTTTAAAAACTTTACGTGCATTTTTAATGCTGGTCCGTTTTGGAAATTTGCTGTTCATCGCAGTAACACAAACACTTTTTTATTTTACTGTATATGGAAGCTTAGCCGGGAAATCTATTTTCGAACTAGGTTCAGATGGAGCTTTCATTTTATTGGTACTGGCTTCGGTATTCATTGCAGCAGGCGGATATGTCATCAATGATTATTTTGATATACAAATTGATCAGGTGAATCGCCCACGAAAAGTAGTGGTTGATCGATGGATTAAACGGAGAAATGTGATTATCTGGCATGGCTTACTTTCATTGATCGGATTGGTTTTTACTTTTTGGGTGAGTAAAGTAAGCGGGAAATGGAGTTTATTGTTCTTGAATATTTTATCGGTATTTGTATTGTGGGTTTATTCAACCACTTATAAAAAAGCATTGCTGCTTGGTAATTTACTTATTGCTGTTCTAACAGCCTGGGTGATATTGTCAGTGTATTGGTTTGCGGGAAAAGGATGGGATGCGCAATATGTTTGGATGCAAGGCAGTGAAACCTACGACGTAAAAAAATTTTTCAAACTCAGCATGTCCTATGCGGGTTTTGCATTTGTGATGACCTTGATTCGTGAAGTAGTAAAAGATTTAGAGGATATGATGGGAGATGCGCAATTTGGGGCCAGAACGATGCCGATTGTTTGGGGTGTTCCTGTTTCGAAAATGTTTGCAGGCGTTTGGCTGTCGGTAGCAGCAGGAGGATTGATTATCATTTCGCTTTATGCCTGGCAATCAGGGGTACATGCCATTTCTTTGTATGCATTGTTTGCTTTGATTGTTCCAATTTTACTGATCATACGTAAACTAAAAATTGCTCAACAATCCTCCGATTATCATTCGCTTAGTTCTTGGATTAAATGGGTGATGTTGGCAGGTATTTTATCCATGTTATTCTTTTTGAAACCATGAATCAGACTTTGATATTGGCGTCGCAATCGCCAAGACGTAAGCAATTGCTCGAATGGGCTGAAATTCCATTTCAAGTAGTGGTGAGTAATACCGATGAAACTTATCCTGCCGGACTTTCATTTTCTGAAATCGCCATTCACATTGCACAGCAAAAAGCGT
>JBILCT010000239.1:0-3106 GCA_044353025.1 Ferruginibacter sp.
ATGGGAGCACGTGATCCGGAATTGGAAAACTTTGCTCAAATGGTTTGGACTGAAATTCAAAAATGATAATTCTATAAACATGAAATTGCTGATAAAAAATATTGGTGTTTTAGCGGGTGTTCGTTTGGAAGATGAATTGCTCAGAGGAAAAGCGCTTGCCGAGATGCCCATGATAACAGACGCATATCTTTTGTTGGAAGATGGTATCATTGCTGCTTATGGAAGCATGTCTGATTTGGAAACGGATATTCCCCAAAAGCCATCTCATGAAGTGGATGCGCATGGTGGATTTATTTTGCCAGCATGGTGTGATAGTCATACCCACTTGGTGTTTGCAGGTAGTCGCGAAGCTGAGTTTGTAGATAAGATCAAGGGAATGAGTTATGCGGATATCGCTGCAAAAGGCGGTGGAATTCTGAACTCTGCCAGAAGATTAAATGATGCAACAGAAGATCAGCTTTTTTTAGATGCGTGGAAACGTCTGCAGGATTTGATGAAATTAGGTACCGGAGCCATTGAAATTAAAAGCGGATATGGATTGACGGAAGAAGGGGAATTAAAAATGTTGCGTGTAATCAAACGCTTAAAAGAAAAATCTCCCATACCGGTAAAAGCCAGTTTCTTAGGAGCGCATACTTATCCGATGGAGTATAAGGAGAACCATGAAGGATATATTTCATTGTTGATAGAAAATCTTTTACCCAAAATTTCTGATGAAGGGTTGGCAGATTATATCGATGTTTTTTGTGAGCAAGGTTTTTTTTCAGTAGAAGAAATGGAACGTATCGTGAAGGCAGGTGCAAGCCATGGACTCAAACCCAAACTGCATATCAATCAGTTGAATAGTTTGGGTGGAATTCAATCGGCAGTAAATATGAATGCCATTTCTGTGGATCACCTGGAGGTGATGACCGAAGATGATATACAGTGTTTATCAGCATCCAATACCATCGGAACTTTATTACCTACGGCTGCATATTTCCTGCGAATGCCTTTTCAGCCTGCAAGGACATTGATAGATGCCGGCGCATGTATTGCCTTGGCCAGTGATTTCAATCCAGGTTCATCCCCAAGTGGCAATATGAATCAGGTGGTTTCCATGAGTTGTATTCAGATGCGCATGTTGCCGGAGGAGGCAATTCAAGCAGCAACCATTCAAGGTGCTTATGCGATGGAATTGCAAAATGAAGTGGGGAGCATTCGTATTGGGAAGCGTGCGAATTTGATTTTAACACAACCTATCCCATCATTGGCTTATCTACCTTATGCCTTTGGCAGTAATCTGATTAAAAATGTATTTATCAATGGAGAACCCTTGTTTTAAATGAGGGGTATAATTCAGATATTTGCGATTGAGATTAAAACTACATTTTATGTCGATGATTGTGAAAACAATGATCGATTTCAATAAGTAAAAAACAAATCATGAAAAAACTGATTGAATGTGTTCCAAATTTTTCTGAGGGGAATGACATGTCTATTATTCGTCAAATCACAGATCAGATAGAATCAGTGGAGGGTGTTAAATTATTGAATGTTGATCCGGGGAAAGCTACGAACCGAACGGTGGTTACATTGGTTGGAGAACCTGAAGCGGTGATTGAAGCGGCATTTCTTGCGATTCGTAAAGCCGGAGAGTTGATTGATATGTCGAAGCACAAAGGAGAGCATCCGCGCATGGGAGCAACAGATGTTTGTCCATTGATACCGATTGCCAATATCAGTATGGAAGAAACCGCTGAATATGCAATCAAATTAGCACGTCGGGTAGGAGAGGAATTGAATTTGCCTGTCTATTTATACGAAGCAGCACAGCCTAATACAGCGCGAAATAATCTTTCCATCATTCGTGCCGGAGAGTATGAAGGATTTGCAGAAAAAATTCGCAAACCGGAATGGAAACCTGATTTTGGACCTGCTGTTTTTGATGCCAAACGTGGCGCGACGGTTATCGGCGCCAGAGATTTCTTGGTGGCTTACAACATCAATTTGAATACAACATCTACTCGTAGGGCCAATGCGGTTGCATTCGACATTCGCGAAGCCGGCAGAACGAAAAAAGAAAATGGAAAAAATGTATTGGATGCAAATGGCAATCCAATTATTATTCCCGGCTCATTGAAATGCGTGAAAGCCATTGGTTGGTTTATTGAAGAATATGGAATCGCACAGATTTCCATCAATCTTACCAATATTCGTGTAACCCCTGTTCACATTGCGTTTGATGAGGCATGTAAAAAAGCGCAAGAGAGAGGATTAAGAGTAACTGGAAGTGAATTGGTTGGACTGATTCCACTGCAGGCTATGTTAGATGCCGGTAAATATTTTTTGCAGAAGCAACAACGATCTGTGGGAGTCAGTGAAGCGGAGCTGATAAAAATTGCCGTGAAGTCGATGGGATTAGATGAATTATCCCCCTTTGATCCTCAAGAAAGAATTATTGAATATAAACTGGCAGATGCATCAAAAGAAAAATTAATCCGGATGGATTTGCGTGCATTTGCAGATGAAACTGCGAGTGAAAGTCCAGCACCCGGTGGCGGTTCAATTGCTGCGTACATGGGTTCTCTGGGTATTTCGCTTGCAACCATGGTGGCCAATCTTTCTTCCCATAAACCCGGATGGGATGAGCGTTGGGAGGAATTCAGCCATTGGGCGGAGAAGGGGCAACGTATCAAAGACAGACTTTTAAAGTTAGTTGATGAGGATACGCATGCATTTAATTTAATCATGTCGGCATTTGGATTGCCTAAGCAAAATGAAGAAGAGAAAAAAGCAAGAACAATAGCAATTCAACAAGCTACGAAAATTGCGATTGAAGTTCCATTAGAAGTAATGCGATTATCGCTGGAAAGTATGGAGGTGATCAAGGCCATGGCTGAAACAGGTAATCCCAATTCTGTTTCGGATGCAGGTGTGGGAGCACTTTGTGCAAGGTCAGCGGTGATGGGTGCCTTCCTCAATGTCAGAATCAACGCAGGCGGATACCAAGACAAAAGTTTTGTGGAAGCGGTGTTGAAAGAGGGATTGGCTATTCAAACACAGGCGATGAAGCTGGAGCAGGAAATTCTTCAAGTGGTAGATCAGAAAATTGGCTAAGGAAGGG